>CAIOCH010000001.1 GCA_903856525.1 uncultured bacterium
CGCCTGAGAAGGAGTACATCCCGTGGGCCGACGGACTCTCGCCGTTCCCGCGCGAGATGCTCGAGAATGCCGGCTTCGAGGTCATCGCCTTCGACGCGGTCGACCAGCCGTGGGTGATCGATTGCTTCGGCGCGCTTGGCTACACCGAAGGGAAGTCGCGCGAGGAAGCCGCGAAGGAGTTCCTGTGCTGGTACACGATCGCGCGGCGCAAGGGCTGAACCAGCCTCGCCTCCGTCGCCTGCTACCTTTCCCGCATGCCTCGTCGCCTCATCTCATCCGGCTCCCCGTTCGAGCGTGACATCGGATACTCGCGAGCGGTCGTCGTCGGCGACCGCGTGTTCGTGTCGGGCACGACGGGGTTCGACTACGCGACGATGACGATTTCCGACGACATCGCGGAGCAGGCCGCGCAGTGCCTGCGCAACATCGAAGCCGCGCTCGCGCAGGCAGGCGCGTCGATGCGCGACGTCGTGCGCGTCCGCTACATCCTGCCGAACGCAGCGGACTTTCCCGCGACATGGCCGGTGCTGCGCGCTGCGTTTGGCGAGATCCGTCCCGCCGCCACGATGTTCGAGGCCAAGCTTGCCGATCCACGCATGAAGATCGAGATCGAGGTCGACGCCATCATCGGCTCGGCGTGACCGACGATGGCCCGCGCGTGCGCGTGTAGGTCCATGAGGTGAGCGGCACGAGGCCCTCGCCGAAGACGAACTCGAGCAGCTCGGTCTCGAAGCGATCCTCACCCTCGAACCGCCAGCGCCGCACGAGCTGCCGCGTCGCGGCGTCCTGTGTCATCACGAGCCGCGCCTCCGCCGTGCCATCGCCGAAGGTGACGGTTCCCTCGAACGCGCTGTTGCGGTACGAGTTCGAGCCCCGCACGCGCACCTCGCCGCTGTCGTCGTTGACGAAGAACACCTGCTCCTCGCGCCACGGCGTGCCATCCGGCGAGTCGCCCGCTCCGACCGCGCGCAGCGACCGGCCGTCCGGCTCCCAGCGCCATGTCTCGCGCAGGCGCCATGTCTCGCGCAGGATGTCGCCGGACGCGAGCGTCGTGGTCCACTCGCCCGAGGCGAGATGCGCGAAGCCGCGGAGCCGGTCTGCGTCGGCGGTCGCGTGTGAGGTTGCGTTCGAGTTCGCGTTCGAACCCACGCCCGCATCGCGCGCGACCGGTGTGCAGGCCCCAGCGAGCGCAACGCACGCCAACACCAATCGTGCGGCGCCGCGACGCATCATCGCGCCATCGGAGCGGAACGGGTCGGCAGGATCTATGACCAAGAGCCGGTTCGGTCCCGACCACGCACTGTGATGCGGGGCGGAAAGGGAAACGTCGGTCGAGGTGGATTGTTCCATGCGTGATGACCGGGGGGACGCGGAAGGCACCGTCGGCCGACCGCAGTGTACGGACCGCCCTCGAGGTCAACGCGCTGCTCGCGTCAGTGCATGCGGTCGAAGCCCATCCCGTTGAAGCGGAACACGCCCTCGCCGCCGACCCAGAGGTCGCCG
>CAIOCH010000002.1 GCA_903856525.1 uncultured bacterium
AGGTACACCTGCTCCACCGCATGCCGCGGACCCAGGATTCGCTGCGACATGCGCCGCAGGTCCACCCAGCGGATGCCGTGCGGCCGCGCCGCGCCGTAGTAGAAGTTGAAGCCGTCGATGTAGACAGCCGTGGGTACTCCACGCATCTCGTTTCCCTCGTTCAAAGTTGAGCTCGCCAAAAAGTGCGGAGCCGCCTTGCGGCGGCTCGCGGCCTGCACGGATCGCGCAGGGTGTGCCACTGAGACTCGCGGACGCTACCGCGACGGAGGGCCGATTTCCGAAAGTCCGCTGCGGATTCTCGCGGATTTCCGCGACGGCCCGGCGGGTCTCACGGACACACGCCCCAAGAGCCAAGCACGATCGCGAGGTCCGAGCCATCGATCACGCCATCGCGATTGCAATCCGCCTCGGGAAACTTCGCCGCGGACTGGCCCCACCGCGTGAGCACGGTGGCGAGGTCGATGCCGTCGATGGCGCCGTCGCGGTTCGTATCGCCGGGGCAGTCGCACGCGGTGCCGACTTCGCAGCAGTCGGGGATGTTGTTCGCGTTCGCGTCGGCGAGCTCGCCCGCGCGGATCTGCCCGAAGTCGACGATGCCGTCGGAGTTGCAGTCGGCGTCGAACTCGACGAGTAGCCATTGCCGGGGCGTGAGATCGGTGTCCTGCCACTTCGCGTTGTTCGCGAGGAGCAGCGCGTAGCGCTCACCGAGATTCGTGCCCTCTCCGGTGTTCCAGTTCACATAGGTCACAGATTCACCCGTAACCCAGGAGACCTGATTTGTACCCGCGAGCTTGCGAAGGCCGAAAAGCGTGCCGTCGTAGGGAACGACGAACTGCCCGCAAAACCCGTTCTCGGCCGACGAAGTGATCGTCGCGGCATGACCGCCGATCTGGTCCGCGAGTGTGAAGAATGACTCGGGACTGACCGAGGGCTGCATGCGCTTCAGGCCGTACCAGTGGCCGTTTCCACCGTCCTCGACGCGCCACTGCTTCGCGGCGATCGGGCATGACACACCAGCTTCGCAGCAATCCGGAATGTTGTTTGTATTCGTATCGGTCAGCGATCCGTCGAGAATCTGTCCGAAGTCCACGACGCCGTCGTTGTTGCAGTCAGCTTCCCACTCAATGCGGAAGCCGGTGTTGGGATCCGCGGGGTTCCCGACCTCCGCATCTGTGATATCGGCCCATGTGTTCGATGTGCCAGACCAGTACGCCGCGAACACAGGTTGGTCGAGACTGCTCGGCTGCCCAGGGGCCCAGTTGAAGTAGGTGACGGGCTCACCCGTCACATTCTGCCAGACACCCCCAGGCAGGTGGAAGAGGCCAAGACCGCCACCGATATTGGCGTGCACCCAAGCGTTCTCCGCCGCATTCGAGATCGTGGGAAGGTGGCCGCCACGGATAACTGCTGCCTCGCGGACCTGCTGAAAAGTCGCATCACTGATCGCCACTTGACCCCATCCATACCAGTGCCCGTTCCCGCCATCCTGAACGCGCCACTGAATGGCATTCTCCGCGCGTGCATGACCAACTCCGACAGACGCGACCAGAACCGCCGCCATCAACTGCTTCATGTGAGCTGACTCCCCTGCTTGGGCCGCGAGGGCCGGATAGGCGCCCGCGGAGTACATCGCCGCGGCCTGCGCCGAGGACGGGAATCCGCCACGCGCGGCCGCATGCGCGGCGAGCAGGAGAATCACGGCAAATCCCACGAGCGCGGCGCTCCGGGAACCGCGTGACTCAGCGATGTCGAGGATGCGCGCGGCGCCGCGATGGTCGAGGGACGGGGTCATGCGCCACAGGTATCCGCCCGAGGCGACCTCACGCGGACGTCCGATCGATTCCACGATCAAACATCGTGAAGTCGCCCAAGGAGCTCGGGCAGATCGACGCTCGCGACTTCCCACAGCACATCGGGATCGATGTCGTCGTAGGCGTGGATCAGGCGGTTCCGCGTTTCCTTGATCGCGCGCCACGGGATCCCGGGGTACCGGGCGCGTGTCTCGGCATCGACCCGTGCGGACGCTTCGCCGACGAGCTCGACGAGGCGCGTGAGCGCAAGAAAGAGCGTTCGGTCGCGGTCGAACTGCTCGCGAGAGAGCCCGGCGGTCAGCGCCACCGCCTCTGCGGCGAAGTCGCGCATCTGGCGCAGCGCCACTGCGGGATCACGCCGCGTCATAGAGCACCCTCGCCTGGCGGAGGACCTCGTCGCGGAAATGGCGGCTGATCATGCGCTCGGTGCTCAGGTCGACCGGTCGCCCGAGGATCCGGGCCAGTCCATCCGCGAGTTCGAAGAAGCGGAAGCCCGGAGTGCGCCCGGGAATGAAGTCGACGAGGACATCGATATCGCTCCGCGCCGGGTCGAAGTCCGGCCGGTTCACGGAGCCGTAGACGCGGATGCGCTGGATTCCCTGATCCACGCAGTACCTGCGGAGTTGCTCGGCATCGAATTGGATCGCTTCGCCGCTCATGAAGGCGAGTGTAGCGGCCGCGGAGGGGCACCCGCTACAGCGCGCCGCGCACGCGCGCGATCTCGTCGTCGAGCTCGCGCTCGGGAACGCCTTCCTCGGCGAGGAGTTGCGCGAGCTTCGCGCGCACGCGCTGGGCGACGAGGCGGGTGGCACCCGCGCACTGCTGCTCGCTGCGGC
>CAIOCH010000003.1 GCA_903856525.1 uncultured bacterium
ACCGCGTCGACGGCGGCGACGGTGCGGCCGTCGTTGCGGAGGAGCTCGAACACGTCGGTGATGTAGTACTCGCCGCTGGCGTTCTTGTTGCCCACGCGCGAGAGGGCGCGGAACAGATCGTCGGTGCGGAAGCAGTAGTAGCTCGGGTTGATCTCGCGGATGGCGCGCTCGGCCTCGGTGGCGTCCTTCTGCTCGACGATGCGCGCGAGCTTGCCAGCGGCGTCGCGCACGATGCGGCCGTAGCCCTTTGAATCGGCGATGACGCTCGTGGCGAGCGTTGCGGCGGCATGCTCGCGACGGTGCAGCGAAAGCAGGGTGGCGAGGGTCTCGGGGCGGATGAGCGGACCGTCGCCGCACAGGACGAACGCGTCGGTGTGCGCCGCGTCGGCCTCGAGGTTCGCCTTGGCCATCATCACGGCATGGCCTGTGCCCAACTGCTGCTCCTGCAGCGCGAACTCGACCTTGCCGGCCAGGTCCGCCTGCTGCGCGAAGTAGTCGCGCACCAGCTGGGCGCCATGGCCGATCACCAGCACCGTCTTGGTGGCGCCCGCGGCAAGCGCCGCGTCGACCACCCAGTGCACCATGGGGCGCCCGAGCACGGGATGCATGACCTTGGGCAGGTCGGACTGCATGCGCGTTCCCTTGCCGGCGGCGAGGATGACGGCAACGAGTCCGCGCTGGGTGGTGTTCGCTTGGTTCGTCATCTCGGCACCAGGTGGGCGCCGCGACGGTGGTCAGCAGTGTGCGCGTGGAGGTCGGAACTGGCCCGCTTGGATTCGAACCAAGACTAAATGGACCAAAACCACTTGTGCTACCTTTACACCACGGGCCAATCGGATTGGCGTGGCCAGCACGACCTCGGTCGGCACGGTTGTCTCTGCTGCTCTCGGCGCGGACGCTTTTCGAACATGCGCCGTGCGCGAGGCACGGGGCGGACTCTCGACGACGCGCGCCAACGTGGCGCACGCCCGCGGGAGGTTCGGCAGCAGTGCTGCAGGAAGCCTGTCCGCGGCCAATCCTCCAAGGCTGGGGCACCGGCGAGGCCGCATTGGTGCTCCATGCGAGGCCTGCGCTCGTGGCGACAGTCCTCGACGGCCCATCTGGGGAGGGTCGGACACTGTAGCGGAAGCCTTCGATGCGTTCAACGCGTCGATGGGCCGCGCGTATCGCCCGCGTCGTGCCCGCCGGCATCCCGCCCCGCGGTCGGGTCGTCGGACCTGCCATGGCAGTTCTCGGAACACGGCGTGGATTGGTGTTTCGGCCTCCGTTCAGACCTCGGTGCAGACCTCGGTTCAGACCTCCGATCGAGACACGAGTCGATCCGATGCCGTGCTAGGCTCTCTCGATGAGCACCGCAGCCTCCGCCGCCGACGCGCCTGTCTCGACCGATCTCATCTCAATGGACCCGGCCACGGGGCAGGAGGTCGGACGGGTGCCGCGGACGCCGATCGAGGCGATACCCAAGCTCGTGTTCGCCGCCCACCAGGCCCAGCGTGGATGGGGCGCCCTGACGCATGCGCAGCGCGCCGAGGTGCTGCGGCCCGCGGCGGCGCGGCTCAAGGCGGAGGCCAGGCGCCTGGGCGAGCTCGCCTCGCGCGAGATGGGCAAGCCCCTGGCCGAGGCCGTGGGCGAGGCGAACTACTGCGCCGACGGCTTCGCGGCCGAGCTTGACGAGATCGTCGCCGCCCTGGCCGACGCCGTGCGGGAGGACAAGCGCGTGACCAGCATCCTGCGCCATGCGCCGCTCGGCGTGTGTGCGGCGATCACGCCGTGGAACTTTCCGATCCTGATGCCGCACCAGTCGGTACTTCCCGCGCTGGTCGCGGGCAACAGCGTGCTGCTCAAGCCGAGCGAGGAGACCACGCTGGTGGCGTGCGAGTACGCGCGCATCCTGAACGAATTCCTGCCGCCGGGCGTGCTCACGCCCGTGTTTGGCGACGGCGCGCAGGGCCGGGCGCTTGTGCTGGCCGATGTGAACCTGATCGTCTTCACGGGCTCCCGCGAGACGGGCAAGCGGATCCTCGGGGACGCCGGGCCAGGCCTGAAGCGCGTGATTCTCGAGCTCGGCGGAAAGGATCCGCTCGTGGTGCTCGAGGACGCCGACCTCGACGCGGCCGCGGCGTTCGCGGTGCGCAACAGCTTCCGCAACGCGGGGCAGGTGTGCGTGAGCACGGAGCGGATCTACGTGGATGCGCGGATTCGCGGGGAATTCCTGCGGAAAATGGTCGAGAAGACGCAGGCGCTCCGTCAGGGCGACCCCCGTGCCGAGGGCGTGAACGTGGGCCCCATGGTCAACGCCCGCCAGAAGGCGAAGGTGATGGGGCAGATCGACGCGGCCATCGCCGCAGGCGCCAGTGTGCTTGCCGGCGGCGAGTCG
The DNA here is from genome assembly GCA_903856525.1 of uncultured bacterium. Lineage (GTDB taxonomy): Bacteria > Planctomycetota > Phycisphaerae > Phycisphaerales > SM1A02 > QWPT01. The sequence continues at coordinate 2,378 of CAIOCH010000003.1, forward strand.
CGCGAGGGCAACTTCGTGGCGCCCACGATTCTGGCCGATGTCGACCACCGCATGGAGATCATGCGCGAGGAGACGTTCGGCCCTGTGGCCTGCGTGCAGGCGTTCCAGTCCGACGACGAGGCGGTGCGTCTTGCCAACGACACCCCGTTCGGACTCGGCGCCGCGGTGTTCGGCCGCGACCTCGACCGCGCCGGCGCCGTCGCCGCGCGCATCGAGGCGGGCATGGTGGGCATCAACCAGGGATGTGGGGGCGCGGACGGTTGCCCATGGGTGGGCGCCAAGGAGTCGGGTTACGGCTTCCATACCGGCCCCGAGGGTCACCGGCAGTTCGCACAGGTGCGCGTGATCTCGCGCGTGAAGTGAGCGGCGCGTGTACTACCACGTTGACATTGCCCATCGGTTCGACCCCGAGTCGGTCCTCACCGGCTACCTGAACGGCTTTTTCCCGATGGGGGAGGAGGACGGAACGATCCACTGGATCGTGAGCGATCCGCGGTTCGTGCTGCCTGTGGGATCGATGCGCGTGCCCAAGTCGCTCGCCCGCCTGGATCGCAAGCGTCCGTTCGAGTTCCGCGTCGACACGGCGTTCCGGCGGGTGATGGAGTTCTGCGCCCAGGACCGCACCGAGGAGAACCGGTCGTGGATCCTGCCGAGGATGATCGACGTCTACTGCGAACTGCACCGCGACGGGTTCGCCCACTCGGTCGAGGCTTGGCTCGGCGGGGTGCTGGTCGGGGGGCTGTACGGGGTCTCCATCGGGGGCGCCTTCTTCGGCGAGAGCATGTTCAGCCGCAGGGAGGTCGGTGGGACGAACGCGTCGAAGCTGTGCCTGCTGGAACTGCAAAGACGCCTGGTCGCCGGCGGCTTTGTCTTGCTCGACAGCCAGGAGGCCAATGACCACATGGCCCAGTTTGGTGGCGAGGAGATCCCGTTCGAGGAGTACCGGGAGCGGTTGGAACTCGCGGTGCAAACCCCTGCGGCGTGGGACATTGCGGAATAATTTCGCGTATGCGTCAACGCCAATCGGGGAAACCCCGTTCTGTGAACCTGCAAAATTCCGACAGGATCACTTGCAGAGATCGGATTCGGAAGCATCTTCACCTTCGGAGAGCTGGGATCAGGGGCGCTCCCGGTGCGTTTGATGCGCATCGGGTGCGGACCGATCCTGCTGTTCTTTTTGGGCTCCCTCGCCCAGTATGACGCAGCGTTCGGTGGAAAGCGCACCTCTCGGCCCCCTGGCCAGGGAGTGTTCGGTTTGGAGTTCCCTCGGCGTTCGTCAGCGCCGAGTTTCAGTCCCTACCCCTTCCGGGGTCCAGCTCAGGAGAGTCCCATGCAGAAGTTCCTCGTTCCCTCGCTCATCGCCACCGCCGCCATCGCCTCCAGCTCGTCGGCCGCGATCATCGTGTTCACCAACCAGTTCGTGTGGGAGAACTACGCCGTCGGCAACGACCAGGTCCTCGCCACCGAGAACTTCAACTCCTACAGCGGCTTCTACGGCAGCCCGCTCTCCGGCAGCATCTCCGGCGTGAACTGGTCGGCTGCCGCCTCTGGTGGCCTGTACGTTGGCGTGGTCGGCGGCAGCGCTGCGCTCTCGACCAACAATCCTGAGCCGATGACGATCAGCTTCTCTGGCACTGCCGTGCGTGGCGTGTCGGGCAACATCTACGGCACCGACATCAACTTCAACGT
>CAIOCH010000004.1 GCA_903856525.1 uncultured bacterium
GCTCCACCGCGCGCGACTCCCGTCCCCGAAAGTGCGGGATAACACGGACGGCGTAACGGAAGGCACCGCGCCCACGAGACCGTTGGTCCGCTTACGCGGGCACACGGGATAATTTCCCGCCTGTCAGACAAGAAACCACGGGTATTTGAGTCCTTGCGTTTCCAAGACTCTTCCAAACGTCCCGAGTTGCTGCTACCTTCTTACCGCGCCGACTTCGGCGTCTCCAAACTCGATCTTTTCCCCCATGGGGCTACTGCGAAGCCGATCTCGCAGTGGCCCTTTTTATTTGCGGTCGCCGCTGCGGCGGCGACCTCTGGCGGGGATGACGGTTTTCGGCGGTCGCCGCTGCGGCGGCGACCTCTGGTGGGGATGACGGTTTTCGGCGGTCGCCGCTGCGGCGGCGACCTGTGGTGGGGATGACGGTTCTTGGCGGTCGCTCAAATCACGGGTTGAACCGCGTCGGTCGGAGGAATCCGATCGGGCGGGCGGTCACGCCGGTGAGGCTGAGATCGGCCAGCACCTCGCCGAGTACGGGGGCGAACTTGAAGCCATGACCGCTGCAGCCGCCGGCGATCGCCACGCGGGGGTGCGACGGGTGCAGGCCGAGCACGAAATCGGTGTCGGGTGACATGGTGTAGAAGCAGTGCCGCGTCGCCGCGACCGCGCGACCGTGGGCCGACGGCACATGGGCGCAGGTCGCCGCGAGGGTCTCCGCGACGATGTCGCCGTCGACGGGCACGTCAAGCGCGCCATCGAACTGCTCGGGCGAAATGGCGGGCCCGCGGCCGTGCAGGCCCACCTTCAGTCCGCGCGGCGAGCCCATGTCGGCAAAGGCGGGGATGCCGTACACCGCCGGCGCGTCGCCACGGTCGAAGAGCCACACGGGCATCGCATCCGAGCGCCATCGGGGATCGTCGGCGTCGTCGATCCACACGATGGTCTCCCGCGTCGGGCGCAGCGAAACAGGCGCGGCGGATCCACCCAGGAGCCCGGGCATCCAGGCGCCGCCGCAGAGAACCAGCGCGCCACCCTCGAAGCGACCGTGGGGCGTGTCGATCCATGCGCGGTCCGCCCCACTGCCCCATGCCGAGACAGCGGTGTGGCGGAGGATCTCCACTCCACCGCGTTCGGCGAGCGACAGCGCCGCGGCGATGGTCGCCTCGGGCCGCACGAATCCACCGCGCGCCTCGGTGACCACCTCCCAGTCGTCGGCCACGCGGAACTGCGGATGCAGCCGCCGCAGCTCCCGCCCGTCGATCGCCGCCACCGCCAGCCCGTGCTCGCGGGCGCTGCGCAGCATGCCAGCGCAGGTCTGGTTGCCGGGCGCGCCGCCCACGACGAGACCCGTCTCATGGCGGAGCTGCACGCCCGCGTCGCGCGACAGGCGATCGAACCCGTCGTACGCCTCGCGCAGCAGCGGCACATAGTCGGGATGCTCGAAGTACGACAGGCGGATCACGCGGCTGCCTCCGTGCGACGAGCCACGCGCATGCGGCGGATCGAAGCGGTCGACGCCCAGCACGCGCGCACCGCGGCGGCTGAGGGCCGCCGCCGTGCAGGAGCCCATCGCGCCAAGGCCCACCACGATCACATCGAACGAACGCTGCATGGGGCCATCATCGGCTGCCGCGCGACCATGCCCGCAACGCGGCGGTCGGCGCACCCCGCGCGGCGGCTGGAGCAACCCGCGTCACTGCCCCCAGCGCTCGATGAGCAAGGTGATGTCGCGCGGACCAACGATGCCGTCGAGGTCCATGTCGCCGAGGCCCGTAAGACCCCAGTCCGAAAGCAGCGAGACGATGTCCGTCGAGCCCACCACGCCCTCTCCGTCGATGTTGCCGTTGTTGTAGATGCGCGGCTGCACCGTGATGGTGACCGAACGCTCCGCGAACAGGCCGCCCGAGTCGGTGCCACGCACGGTGAGCACATGGGTTCCCGAGGTGAGGTTGCGACGCGAGAGGAGCCTGCCGGACCCGATGGGGCCATCCCGCGAACTCGTCCACGTGACCTGGGCGTCGGGAATGAGCTGCTCGTCGATGTCCCACGCCGATGCGTGCAGGATGACGGTCGCCCCTTGCAGCACCGTGTCGCTCTGGTTGGGCGTGAGCAGATGCACGTCGGGCGGCTGGCTGTTGCCGACGAACCAGGATCCTCCGCCACTCCCCGCGTCACCGCCCGCACCCGCGCCGGTCGCGGAGGTCCGCGCGGTGTGCAGGCCGTCGCTCACGCGCAGGTCGAAGCGGCCGAGCGCACCGCGGCTCGCGGGGATGTCGGCGGTGTCGAACTCGAACGATCCGTCGGCGTTGCCCAGCGAGAGCGGGAACCATGCATGCCCGCCGTCCGGGCTGTAGAGGAGGTCGGCGACCACCCGGTCTCCGTCGGCATCGCTCGTACGCCATGTCGCGCGGACGCGACCCTCGAGACGGGATGCCCGGCCGATGTCGTCGGGGCTCGTCGCTTCGGATGGGCCTCGCGCGCCTGTGTCAGAGTCGACTCCGATGACCTCGCGCGCGGTGATCTCGAGCGCGGTGATCTCGAGCGCGGTGATCACCGGTGCGTGGGCGCTGCGCCGCATCTCCGCGAGCGGTCGACCGGGCGCGCCGCCGCGCAGCTCGCGGACGAGTACGCGGGCGATCCCGCGCCCGCCGCCGCGATCGGCCTCGCGCTCGGGCAGATTCACGTAGAGCGACGTCGCGCGATGCATGTGCCCCGGCTCCGCGCACGACTCGCGGCAGGTGCGCGTGTCGATGCGCACCGCGTGCAGCCGCGTGCCGTCGGCGGCGAAGGCCTCGACCAGCGTGTTTCCCCGCGGATCATCGGCGGTCACCGGCGCGTGCTCGTGCACCATGGCGGGGGCGAGCTCGATGCGCCGCATGAGGTGGTCGTGCACTCCCGCGATGCGCAGCACGCGCACGGCGTCGTCTGCAGGACCACTTCCCGCGCCCGGATCCTGTCCCGCGAGCGCGGTGCATGCGGAGCGCGCATCCTGGATGGCGTCGAGGTAGGTCAGCGGCGCGACCCAGGCGTCGGGCGTGTTGAGCCCGGCGACCATGACATCGCGCTTGCTCGCGGGCATGATCGCGGCGAGCCCGAGCGGATCACGCAGGTGGTGCTCCACGTCCCAACCCACCGAGCTGCTGAACAACTGGTTGTGCGGCTGTCCCCAGCAGTGGCCGATCTCGTGCGCGAAGGTGCGCTGGAAGCGCAGCGGGTCGGTGTTGCCGAACGCGGCCGCGCCCGGCGTGCCGATCGCCTGGCCGTTGCCGGGGAACGGGTTGCCGGGCAGCCATCCGTAGATGAAGTCGGGCCGCGCGTAGCCCGCAGCGGGGATCTGGTTCTGGCGGATGTCGTTCAGCGTGTTGAGCAGCAGGATGTTGGAGATGTTGATGTCGTACGGATGCGTCAGCGGCGGCAACGGCGAGCGGTGGTAGTTCCAGTCGCCCGTCTTGTAGATGGCGCGCAGGAACGCATCGCCGGAGCCCGGTTCGATCATCGCGGCGTTCGGCGATCCGCCGCCCGGGGTGTAGTTCACCGGCACGTAGGCGAGGTCCATCATGCGGCGGCAGACGAAGGCGCGGTTCTCGAGCGCCAGGCTGTTGTTCCCGACGTTCGTCTCCGCCACGGTGCCAAAGGGGTTGACCGTGACGACGAAGTCGATGTCGGCGCCCTCGGGCGGCAGGCAGTGGAAGTTGATGGTGTCGTTGGCATTCGCCGACGCCGGGGCGACCGGCGCCGCGATCGGGCCGTTGCTGCTGTAGACGGGCGACTCTGGGATCTCGATGCCGTTCGCGTAGATGCGCAGGACGGCATCGACGCCCGCCACCGCGGCATTCCCACCGTTGAGCGACACGGTCACCCGCACGAGCGTGGCGTTGCGCGCGACCAGTGGCAGGTCACCCGCGGCGGACTGCAATCCCTGTGTGACCTCGATGGCGGCGACCGACAAGTCGACCGCCAGCGACGACATCGCCGGCAGCATCGCGCCGATGCATGCGAGGACCACGTTGGAGCGCAGGTGGCGCATGCGACAAATCTAGCCTGAACCGCGCGCTCGCCAACACGAAACCCGCATCAAGCCGCGGATCGCATCCGCTACCCTCCGCAGCGTGGAAGGCTCGGAGACAACCTCGGCGCACGCGTCCGCCCGCGAGGGCGCAGGGGCGATATTCGTCCACTTCCTCGCGTTTGGCGCGCGTGCGTTCGGCGGACCGGTGGCGCAGATCGGCGATCTCTCCTCGGAGTTCGTCACGCGCCGCGGATGGGTCACGCCCGAGAGGTTCCGCCGGGCACTCGCGGTGTACCAGTTGCTGCCCGGGCCCGAGGCGCACGAGATGTGCTGTTATCTGGGCGCTGCCCGCGGTGGATGGCGCGGGGCCATCGCCGCGGGACTGGGCTTCATGCTGCCGGGCCTCGCGTGCATGCTGGCGATGTGCGCGCTGTACGCGCGACTCGATCTGCGCGACCCCGCGGTCGCGGGCGCCATGGCGGCCATGCAGGTGGCGGCGTCGGCGCTCATCGTGCGTGCGGCGTGGCGGCTCGCTGCACCCATGCGGCGGGCGGACTGGAGGCTGCTGGCGACGCTTCTTGCGTCGGTCGCGCTGTCGGCGTGGTGGTTTGCCGCAGAGCCGAGCGTCTGTCCCGCCTCGGACGATGCGGCACGGCAGATCGGAGCGCCCGCGCTCTTCGGCCATGGACTCACCGCCGGGCTCGTGACCTTTGGCGGCGCCTACACCGCGATCCCCTACGTGACCGGGGTGGCGAGCGGCGCGGAGGGATGGATGAACCGCGGCGAGGTGCTCGACGGCGTGGCCATCGCCAGCGTGCTGCCGGCGCCGCTGGTGATCTTCGGCACCTTCGTCGGCTGGCGCGGCGGCGGGCTCGTGGGCGCGCTCGCGTTCACCGCGGGGATCTTCCTACCCGCGTTCGCGTTCACGGTGTTCGGCTTCTCCACCATCGAGCGCATCCTCGCATGGCGCCCCGCGCGCGCCGCGCTCGATGTCGCCTCGGCGGTCGCCATCGGCGTGATCATCGGCGCGGCCGCGCACATCGTGGTGGCTCCGCTGTCGGAACCGGCGCTGGGGAGGATGGCGATCCCCCTCTTCGCGGTGGTGCTCGGTGCGGTGATCCTGTGGCGCGCGCGCCTGGCCGCGCCCGTGCTGGTGGTCGCGGCGGCGCTCGCGGGTGCGGCGATCGGCGCCGCGGGCGGCTGACCGTACACTTGCCCCGTGCCCACGCCCTTCCGCAACCAGAATGACCGCACGCCGCCGCGACGCCGCGACGAGCGTCCGCCGCTGCGCATCTTTCCCACCACGCTGTGGGAGTATCCGAGCCAGCACTACGACAGCCCAGCGATGCGCGAGGCGCAGAAGAAGCAGCGGCTGCTCCGCGGCGAGTCGCCGCGCCCGATCGAGATCCAGGGCGATGCCGTGGTGGGCTCGGGCTCGATGCAGGGCGACAAGGACTACGTCGGCGCCACGCCCTCGTGGGTGATCTGGCAGCTGCTGTCGCGCTACACCCGCGAGAACGACATCGTCGTCGACCCGATGTGCGGCTCGGGCACCACGCTCGATGTCTGCCGCGACCTCAAGCGGCGCGGCATGGGCTTCGACCTCAATCCGCAGCGCGAGGAGATCCAGCGCAACGACTCGCGCAAGCTGCCGCTCGACAAGGAGAGCGTCGACTTCGTGTTCATCGACCCGCCCTACTCGACCCATGTCGACTACTCCGACGACCCGCGCTGCATCGGCAAGCTCGACTCGGGCGGCGAGGACCACGGCAAGGCCTACTACCGCGCCATGGAGGATGTGATCCGCGAGATCCACCGCGTCCTGCGGCCCGGCCGCTACATGGGGCTCTACGTGAGCGATTCGTGGCGCAAGAAGAAGGGCGCCGGAGGCGAATCGATGAAGGGCAGCGAGTTCATGCCCATCGGCTTCGAGCTCTTCGCGATCATGCGCAAGTACATGGCGCCCGTCGACATCATCTCGGTCGTGCGCCACAACAAGAAGCTCGAGTACGGCAACTGGCGCAAGGCTGCCGAGGAGGGCAACTTCTTCCTGCGCGGCTTCAACTACTGCTTCATCTTCCGCAAGGTGTGAAGGGCGCGGCCGGCCCTCAGAGGCCGAGCACGCCCGTCGAGTCGCCGAAGCGGTCGAGCCGGGCGCCCGCGGCGCGCGCGAGGCCGAGGTGGAGGTTGCAGAGCGGGGTGCCGCGGCCTCCTTGCCCGCCGCTTGATCCGCCGACATCCGCATCGCAGGCCGCGATGCGCCCGCCGCGGTGGCCGAGTGCGCGGCCGCCGGCGAGGAGAATGGGCAGGTCATCGTGGTTGTGGCGGTTGCCATCGGCGATGGCGCCGCCGTAGAGGACGAGC
>CAIOCH010000005.1 GCA_903856525.1 uncultured bacterium
CTCGGCCCCCGTGGCTCGCGGCGAATCGGCATCGATGCTGAGGCCAACCACCACCACGCGCTCGGGCATCGACGGACGCAACGCATGCACCGTGCGCCGGTTGGCCAGGCAGGGACCGCACCATGTGGCCCAGATCTCGATGATCATGGGCCGCCCCGCGAACCGCGCAAGCGACACCGGCTTGCCATCGAGGTCGGTGACCGTGAGACGGTGCACCGGCCCGAGCTCCGATGTGGGAATCTGCGACGGTGGCGTGGAAGCGGGCGTGGAAGCGGGCGCAGCTGCTGCTGGTTGCTCCGCGGCGGGAATGGTTGTGGAGGGCGCGGCACCGCCAGGCGATGGCGCAGTCGCCCCGCGCTCACAACCTGCGCAGCACAAGGCGAGAAGGAACACACGGGCGCGCCACATAGGTGCAGAATACCTGACTATGGCCGAGAGCACCCGTTCCAGCACCGACAGGTCCACGGGATCCGCGTGGAGTGTGGCGCTCGACACCGGCGGAACCTTCACCGACGTGGTGGCGCGGGATCCGGACGGGCGCCTTCGGCATGCCAAGGTGCCGTCGGACGGCACCATCCTCGCCACCGTGTTTTCGTGCGAGGGCCGCCGCGTCGAGGTGGTTCCAGCCTCCGGGCTTGCCCTACCCGAGGGATTTCTGCGCGGTTGGCGGCTGGCTGACGGCACCGCGACGGTGACCTCGCATGCCGGCCGCCTCGTGACGCTCGATCGTGAGATCGCAGCGGTCCCGGGAGACCCCGTCCGCCTCATCGCCGACACGGCGCGGATCGATGCACCGCGACTGGGACTGCACATCGTGACCGGTACGCCACTCGAGGCACCGCTGCCCCCGATGGAGCTCCGGCTCTCGACGACGCGCGGAACCAACGCCCTGCTGGAGGGGCGCGGAGCGCGTGTGGGCGTCCTGGTGTCGGATGGACTGTCGGGAGTGGTCACCATCGGCGATCAGACGCGCGAGGATCTGTTCGCGCGAGTTCCCACACGCACGCGACGGACGGCCCACGCCGTCCGTGCGCTGCCTGAACGCTCGCTCGCCGACGGTCGCGTGGATACCGCCGCCAGCGACGGCGATGTGGCCGAGCTCGTGGCGCACCTGGCCCACGCAGGCTGCGACGCCATCGTGGTGTCGCTCGCCCACGCGCTGACCAACGGACGCGAGCAGGCCATGGCGCGGATGCTGCGCGACCGCGGTGTCGCCGCGACCGCCGCCCGCGACATCGCACCCCACCCGCGGCTCCTCACGCGCACCGAGACCGCGTGCATCCACGCCCGCATCGCACCCATCCTCGAGGACTTCGTGACCGATGCGACCGCGTCGATCGACGGGAGCGGCGCGTTTGTCTTCACCAGCGCGGGAGTGCTCCAGCGAGCCGACCGGCTGCTGGCGAGGGATACGCTCTACTCGGGTCCGGCGGGCGGGGCCCGCGCCGTCTGCGCCGTCGCACAGCGCCATGGCCTGGCGCGCGCCGTCGGCTTTGACATGGGTGGAACGAGCTCGGATGTGACGCGCACCGCAGGGACCGACATGGCCTTGCGCAGCGAGTCGCGCATCGCGGGCATGGTGGTCGCGGCGCCCAGCGTGGCCATCGACAGCGTGGCCGCCGGGGGCGGCTCGATCTGCGCCGTCCGCGACGGCGCCCTCGAGGTTGGCCCGCGGAGCGCAGGAGCCAATCCCGGCCCGGCCTGCTACGGACGCGGAGGTCCGCTCACCATCACCGACGTGAACCTGCTCGCGGGACGCATGGCCGCTGCGACGGAAGATGCCGACTCGGGCGCCATGAGCCTCGACGGAAGGCTCGCGGCGGCAGCGCTCGATGCCGTGATGGCGCGGTCGCGCGCCCAAGGCGGCGGCTCCGCGTTCGGCAGCACCACCGAGCTCCTGGCGGGTTTCCTCGACATCGCCAACGCCCGCATGGCGCTCGCCATCGAGACGCTGTGCGTCCGCGACGGCGTCGATCCGCGCGGGCACGCGCTCATCGCGTTCGGCGGCGCGGGCGGCCAGCACGCGTGCGCCATCGCCGACCGGCTCGGGATCGAGCGGATCGTGTTCCCCCGCTTCGCCGGATTCCTCTGCGCACACGGCGTCCTGGAGGCGACGCCCGCCCGCTTCGCCACACGGCCCTTGCTCGCCCCGCTCGACCAGTGCGCGACGGCACTGCACGCCTTGCGGAGCGAGGCTGTCGAGGAAGCGTGCGCCGAGCTCGCACGCGATGGCTTCGCGTCCGCGGCGCAGGTCTCGGTGCGGGTTTCCCTGCGGCTGTCGGGGCAGGAGTCGACGATCGCCGTGGACGAAGGAACCGTCGAGGACATGCACGCACGCTTCGATGCGCGGTTCACCGAGCTCTTTGGGTACACACCCCCCGCACGCGCGATCGAGGTCGTGGCGATCGAGGTCTGCGCGCAGGCCGCTCTCGCAGCAGCGGTGCCGACGGCCGGACTCCGGGATCCAACCGCGATCGCCGCGCCCGCGGGCCCGATCCGAGGGACTGTGCGCAGTGCGCCCATGCTCTCCGAGGGAGAGTTCGGCGCCGCGCGCACCCACGCCCGCGTCAACCTGCGTCCGGGCGACCGCATCACGGGCCCCGCGCTCGTGACCGACGCCGGCGAGACCGTCGTGCTCGACGCGAGCTGGTGCGCGACCGTGCACGCGTCGGGAGACCTGTTGGCCGAACGGATCCGCCCGGTGACGGCACGGACGAGCACGGCGGAGCAGGAGCTCTTCGCCGCTCGACTCGAGGCCATCGCCCTCGCCATGGGCAATGTGCTGGAGCGGACAGCGCTCAGCCCCAACATCCGCGACAGGCTCGACTTCTCCTGCGCCGTGCTCGACGCGGATGGCACCCTGGTCCAGAACGCGCCGCATCTGCCCGTCCACCTCGGCGCACTCGGCGTGTGCACCCGCATGGTCATGGCCGCGGTCGAACTCGGTGAGGGAGACATCGCCGTGACCAATCATCCGGCGTTCGGAGGCTCGCATCTCCCCGACGTCACCACCGTGGCGCCTGTCTTCGTCGACGGCGCGCGCGTGGCCTTCGTGGCCGTGCGCGCGCACCACGCCGAGATCGGCGGCACGCGTCCGGGCTCGTTTCCTCCCGATGCCCGCTCACTGGCCGAGGAGGGCGTGGTGCTGGAGCCCTTCGTCGCGGTGCGCGCGGGCTCCTTCGCCGCGGACGACTGCCGCGCCCGATTCGCCAGCGGACCGCACCCGTCGCGCAACCCCGACGAGAACCTCGCCGACCTGCAGGCGCAGATCGCCGCCACCCGACACGGCGTGGCGCAGGTGGGCCAGCTCGCGCGCGAGTGCGGTGGCGGTGTTGGATTCAGCCTCCGCTGCGAGGCCGAGCTCGACCGCGCCGA
>CAIOCH010000006.1 GCA_903856525.1 uncultured bacterium
CATCGACGCCATCGACCTCTCGGGCGCCCGCGTGGCCATCGTCTCCGACGAGCACCCCCGCCACATCCGCCGCTTCAGCCAATCGCTCGTCAGCCGCTTCCTGTCGGGCATGGTGGTCAAGGTCGACCGCCCCGACCGCGGCACGCGCGTGGAGCTCGTCCGCCGCCTCGCCAGGGAGCGCGGACTGGACCTCACCACCGCCGCGGAGGAGTCGGTCGCCAGCCGATGCACCGGGTCGATCCGCGAGATCGAGGGCGCCATCACCCGGCTCGGCGCGCTGGTCGAACTCGACGGCCTGCGCGGACAGATCGGCCCCGGCACCGTCGACCGGCTGCTCGGCGAGGACACCGGCCCGTCCGCGGGCGCAGTCCCCATCCGCCTCGGCCACATCGTCGAGTCGGTCTGCGACCGCATGCGGGTGAGCCGCGAGGACCTGCTCGGCAGCGGCCGCCACCCCCGCACCGTGGTTGCCCGGGGCCTGGTGGCCCACCTCTCGCGGGAACTGACCACCCACAGCTACCCCGAGATCGCCCGCGCGCTTGGGCGCGACACGCACTCCGCCGTGCACACCGCCGCCAAGCGGCTGCGCGAGATGATCGATGCCGACGAGCGGCTGGCGGCGGGCGGTGAGCCCATCCGCGAACTGGCCGACCAGCTTCGCCACGACATCGTGCGCGCCAGTCGGAACCGTCCGCTCTGAGCCGCGATCACCCTCCCCCGCCATGGATGGCCGGCATGCCCATCGGCGCCCATCCGATGTCAGCGGCCACACGTCCATCGGTCGCGCAGTGGCTACACTCGACCCCATGCCGCGCGCCGTCCGTTTGTACCTGCTGTGCGCACCCTCACGCGGTGCATCTGCGCCCATGATGCTCGCAGCCGCGGCACTCTCGGTCGCATCGGTCGCGGCGCACGGGGCATCGAGCGCACGCGCCCCGTTCCAGTCCGACGGCACACCGCCCCCGGCCGCGCAGGGCTACGACTCGGTCGACCGCTTCCAGACCGTGCTGCGCGCACTGCGCGAGGGCGTGCTCTCCGGCAACGAAGGCGTGCAGCACGCCGCACTGGTCGCGCTGCGGCAACTGCGCGATCCCTCGCTGCGGCCGCTCTTCGAGCAGTTCTCCGAGGGCGACGACTGGTCCGCGCGGGTCGACAGTGTGCTCGGCCTCGCGGAACTCTCCGCCGCGGGGCGCATCGACATCGCGAGGGTGGAGAGGTTGCCTGGCGAGCGCGACCGGGAGGCCGCGATCAACGCCACGCTCTCGCTCCGCCTGGCCGACCGCGAGCAGGTCGAGGAAATGCTGGCGTGGAGCGACCTGCCTTCGGCGCAGCGGGTGCTGCTGCTGGGCGAACTCCGTCGTCTTGGCGGCAACCCCGACACGGCGATGACCGTGCGGCTCGCGAACTCGAAGACACCCGAGATCGCCGGACTCGCCTGCTGCATCCTCCTCGACATGCAGGCGCGCGAGGGTTCGGCACTCTCCGCCCGTGTCCGCGAGCAGATCGCGGCGCTCCCGCCCGCCACACGCTCCGCGGCGATCGCGCAGATCGCCGACGCCTGCGCCGCCAACCGCCTCGCGGGCGCCGGGGCGTTCCTCGCATCGCTGCTGGCGCTTCCCGACCTTGCCGAGGAGGCGCGCATGCGCGCGCTCGGCAACCTCCTCATCTTCTCGCCGAGCGATGGGTACGCCCCGCTCGAGACGGCGCTCGCCGCCGACAGCTCGCAATCGGCGCTGTTCCGCTACGCATCGATCCTGCTGGCAAGCGGTGCACCCGCGCCTGCCTCGGTGTGGTCGCGCTTCCGCAACGGCGACTCCATGCTCGAGACCATTGCCGACGCGGGTACCGCCCTCGCCGCGGGTGAGCGCGCGGGGGCCTACCGCAAGCTCATCGAACTCGAGCGCCGCGTGATCCTGCGCGCTGCCGTCGATGGCGCCAACCGCATCGGAACCGACGCCGAGCGCGAGCTGGGGCTCGCTTGCCTCGAGTTCGTGCTGCGCCCCGGTCCAACTCCGCCGCAGATGTCGGAGACGCTGCTCGCCGCCATGTTCCGTCTGGCCGAACTCGCACCCGAGCAGTTCCGCCCGGCGCTCACGAACCCCGATCTCGATGCGCCGACCAAGGACGCGCTGCTCATGTCCCTGCTGCACGGCGGATCCGCCGCGGCTGCGGAAGTCGCCACGACCGCCAAGGGCGGCGCGTCGCGCCTCGGCGAAGGACAGATCGCCGTACTGGCGGCACGCCACGCTGCGTCCCTCTCCCCAGCCGAACTCGAGGAACTCATGCTCGTCGCCGGCGGCGCCGTGAACGTGTCGCTGCCCGTGAGGCTGCAGGCGGCGTGGCTGTGGATGAAGCACGCGGGAAAGGTCGATGAAGCGCTCGCGGCACTCGCTCCCGGCGCCGTGCCTGCCGGGACCAAGTGAATGTCCACAGGCGGCCCGATGCACGGCCGCCGCGAATGAAGCGACTGGAAGAACAGCGATGAGCGAACCGATCTGGCTTGGTCCCCGTCCACCATCGCGCGCGGAATGGCGCGAGATGCAGGATGCGTTCGGGCACTCCCCCTCGGGCTACCACCTGCTCGAGGAGCGCGTCGAGGGACTGGTGACCGACATCGTGCAGCGCCCCTTCGGCGTGAGCTTCGGCTCAACGGGCGATGCCATCGAGGCCGCACTCGACGCCCTCGGGGTCACGCTCGGCACGGAAGTGGTCGTACCGGCGCTCGCTCCCGCGGCGCTTGGCGTTGCCATCGCGCGCAGCGGCGCGCGCATCCGCTACGCCGATGTCGATGCGAAGACGCTCACACTGCGCGCGCAGGGCGCGTCCTACCACATCGGACCATCGACGCGCGTGATCGTGGGCGTGGCGGCGCACGGCCAACCTGCGGGACTGGAGGAACTGGCGGCCCTCGCGGCACGCAACGAGATCCCCCTGCTCGAGGTGGTCGCAGGCGGACTCGGCGGCCACATCGGCCGCGATCCCGTGGGGCGCTTCGGCCGCATCTCCGTCATCGGGCTGGGCACGCACGAGTCCCCCATCGGTTCCGGCGGTGCGGTCTGCGTGACCAACGACGACACCCTGGCGAACGCACTGCGTCTCATCCGCAACCTCGGCCGCTCCGAGCCCAAGTCCGACTGGGAGCGCATCGGCGGCGTGCGCCCGCTCGAGCGGCTCGGGCTCGACGCGCGTATGAACCCCATGCAGGCCGCGCTCGCGGGGGTCCGCCTCGCCCGGTTCGGTGAGATCTGCGATCGGCTGGACGAGGTGTTCCACGCCTACCTCCGGCGATTGGCGATGCATCCCGACCTCGTGCTGCCCGCGCCTTGCGCCGACGGCACCGTGCGATGGTCGCACTTCGCAGTGCGCCTCTCGGAGCGCTTCGGACGCGACGACCGCGACTCGATCCTGCAGGGCCTGCTTCGGCACGACATCGCGGCCACGAGCGTGCTCTATGTCCTTCCCGAGGAGCCGGCGTTCAAGCACACCGCGACCATCGCCGACTGCCGCATCGCGCAGCGCGCGGCGGAGCGCCTCATCGCCCTGCCCTTCTCGACCGCCCTCACGGAGCGCGACATCGACCTCGTCTGCCAGACGCTGCAGGTGATGATCGAGCGCCAGACCATCCTTCGCTGAGCGCGCGACCGGCGACGCGCTGGAGCGAGCAGCCGCAAGCGCGGAAGTCCCGTCACTCCCACTCGATCGTCGCGGGCGGCTTCGACGAGATGTCGTAGACCACGCGGTTCACGCCCTTCACCTCGTTGATGATGCGGTTCGAGATGAGCGCGAGCACGTCGTACGGGATGCGCGACCAGTCGGCGGTCATGAAGTCCTGCGTATCGACCGCGCGAATCGCGACAGTCGAGTCGTAGGTGCGGCCATCGCCCATCACGCCGACGCTCTTCACGGGCAGAAGCACCGCGAATACCTGACTGGTCGAGCGGTACAGGTTCGCGGCCACGATCTCCTCGAGCAGGATGCGGTCACACTCGCGCAGGACGTCGAGCTTCTCCTTCGTGATGTCGCCGATCACGCGCACCGCGAGGCCGGGGCCCGGGAACGGATGGCGCCACACGATCTGCTGCGGCAGCCCGAGCACCTCGCCGAGCGCGCGGACCTCGTCCTTGAAGAGAAGCCGCATCGGCTCGACGAGCTCGAACCCGAGCTGCTCAGGCAGGCCGCCGACGTTGTGGTGGAGCTTGATGTTGGCGCTGGTACCCGAGTGCCCGTGCCCCGACTCGATGACGTCGGGGTACAGCGTCCCCTGCGCGAGGAACTTGGCCTCGCCGTCGATCGACTTCGCGGACTCCTTGAACACGTCGATGAACCGATGGCCGATGCGCCGGCGCTTCTCCTGCGGCTCGGTGATGCCCGCGAGGTCGCCGAGGAACTCCCTGCTCGCGTCGACCACCCGCAGGTCGACGTCGAAGTGGTCGCGGAAGGTCGTCTCGACGAGATCGCGCTCGTTCTTCCGCAGCAGGCCGTTGTCGACGAAGATGCAGACGAGCTGCTTGCCAATGGCCTTCGCGAGAAGCGCCGCCACCACCGAGCTGTCGACGCCGCCCGACAGGCCGCAGATGACCTTCGATGTTCCCACGCGCGTGCGGATGCGCGCGCACTCCTGCTCGACGAAGTCCGCCATCTTCCACGAGCCCGCGCAGCCGCAGGCCTTGAAGAGGAAGTTCGCCAGCATGTCGCCGCCCTGCGGCGTGTGGGTGACCTCGGGGTGGAACTGGACGCCGTAGAAGTTCCGCGCGCGGTCGCGCACGGCCGCGAACGGGCAGGTTCCCGTGCTCGCGATGACCTCGAAACCCTGCGGCACCTTCGTCACCTGGTCGCCGTGGCTCATCCACACCGTCGCGTGCGCGTCGACGCCCGCAAAGAGGTCGCCATGCTCGCGGACATCGATCTTGGCGCGCCCGAACTCGCGGTGGTTGGCGCTCTCGACCTTGCCTCCGAGCAGGTGGCTCATGAGCTGCATGCCGTAGCAGATGCCGAGGACGGGGAGCCCCAACGTGAAGATCGCGGGGTCGCACGTCGGTGCGCCCTTCTCGAACACGCTCGCGGGACCGCCCGAGAAGATGATGCCCTTTGGCGCGATCCTCCGGATCTCGTCCGCGGTGATGCGCGGGCTCACCAGCAGGCTGAACACGCCCGCCTCGCGGACGCGCCGTGCGATCAACTGGGCAGTCTGGCTGCCGAAGTCGAGGATGAGGACCGTTTCGGTTCCGGGCGGGGGTAGCTCGATCATGGGAAAGGTGCGGAATGTAGCACCCCTGCCCGTCGGCCGCCCCGAGCGCGAGAAACGCGGCCGAATCTCCCCTGTTCCCTGCGTCGAAATCCGCGGCCCAGGGCCCGTCAGCCCGCGGTGCCGCTCACTCTGCGCCGCCGAGGGCGCCCTCGTGGGTCGGCATGACCCTCGGCACGGGCGAACCGCGGCCGTGCAGCGCGGGCTCGGCATCGTGATTCGACTCGGAGCGCAGCGCCTGCCGCAGCCGCCGGCTCGCGGCATCGGCGCTGAGTGGACCATGGGTGGCAATGTGCTCCGCCTCGCGGTCAGCCGCCGCGTCGACCGGGTGGGGATCGTCGCTGGGCAGTAGCGATGCCGCGAGCGCGACATCCTCGATCCAGCGCCATGCCAGCACGCAGACGCCCACGGCAAGTCCGATGCGCGCGGCCAGGTGCCAGGCGGTGTGTCCACCGTCGTCGAGCATCGTGCGAGCCTCGGTGCGCGAGAGCGTGAGGGCGGCGAACACCGCGAGTGCGAAGAAGGTGGCACCGGCGCGGTCCGACTGGCTGCGCACCACGACCAGAAGCGACCCAAGCGCGACCGCCGCCAGCGCGGCGATGGAGAGCAGCGCGGGCAACGAGAGGAAGTCCGCGGCCGTGCGGGCGAACTCGCCGACCGTACCGATGACGGCCGCGCCCGCCGTGAGATCCTCGGCGCTACCGGGATGCACCCCGTGCGCCGCGATGACGCAGGAACTATGCACCGCGCGGGCCAGGAGCCCCGCGCAGAGCACGGCGGTTGCGAGCGCGATCACGCGCGAGACACCCCTCGAAAGTCCACGCAGTCGGGTCATGTGCTCCCTCATGCTTTCCCTCATCGGCCAGCCGGTCCGCCGTGTTGCCGGCGTCCCCTTCGATTTCGGTCTGCGCCAGCCGTTGGGGGCAGGCTGTGTCGCCCACGCCGTCTGCGCGCACCACCGCGTCACGCACCGAGCGCGAGCCGGGCGCCCGATGCACTCGGCAACACCGCGGCGTCGCTGCGCAGTTGCGCCCGCGCCAGGTCGTAGCTCACGCGGCGGAACTCCACGGTGCACTCCTCGAGATCGAGGATCGCGTAGCTGGACCGGTTGTCGCCGTCGCGAGGCTGGCCCACGGAACCAGGATTGACGATCGCGCGCCCAAACCGGGGCAGCTCGAACGTGGCGGACCCCACGAAGGCGCCGCGGTTCTCCTGATTCACCCCGAGCATGCGCCGCGAGACAGGCGAGACATCGATGTCGTCGGGCGGGATCTCAGCACCTGGCTCGGCGATGGTGGCGAAGCATGCCGGAACGTGGGTGTGCCCAACCAGGCCGACCGAGTGATGCAGCCAGCGGAAGGCGCCTGCGGCATCGCTGCGATTGCGCAGATAGCTCATGCTCAGCGCGCTCGGCTCGGGCGAGTCGTGCACCCCGAAGACCTCGTTGCCGATGGTGAACGTCATGGGAAGCGCCGCCAGGAACGCGAGATCCGCCGTCGACAACTGCGCTCGCGCGTGCTCGATGCCCGCACGTGCCAACGGATTCCAGTTCACCTGAAGCCCGCTCTCGACCAGCCCACGCTCGTGATTGCCCGCCACGATCGTACGGCAGAGCTGGCGCGCGGCGTCGAGGCACTCCTTGGGGTCGGGACCGTATCCAACGATGTCGCCGAGGCACACCACCATGTCGATGCTGCGTCGCCGCATGTCGGCGATCACGCGATCGAGTGCGACGATGTTTCCGTGGATGTCTGAGATGACGGCGATGCGGGCCATGGCGATGGGGTTCGGTGGGCGTGCGGACGGGTGCGATCGGGTTGCTGTCGGGAACCTCGAGGGCGAACGATCGCGTCACGAGGTGAGGAATGGGAGAAGAGGACACTCGGTTTCAAGCAAGGCGATTCCAAGTCGTTGCGACGCGGGCAGGCGCAACTCGTGGGCGGTTCGTTCCCTCCAGCCGCTCCAGGAGCGCCAGACCGCATAGATAGGACGGCATGAAGGCTCGGAACCGCCGCCACCTTTCGCGGTTTCAGCGATATGGGCCCGGAGCCGAGTGGTTTCGTGCTTCGATTCCACGCGCAGACACACCGAGGGAGGGAGAATTCCCACCATGCGCCTGTGCCCCGCGCACGGTCAGCGCGCCCGCTCCGCGAACGCACCATCGGCAAGGCGCCCGATGCGACCCGCGACCTCGAGCTCAAGCGTCGCGCAGGCCAAACGCGGAACGGTCCAGTCGAGCGCCTGCTCCAGTTCGTCGAGTCCCGCCCGCCCCGCCGCACGTATCGCCGCCAGCACCGCCTCCGCATCGGGCGAACACGGCGAGGTGGGGGGGACGGGTTCCCGCCGCGACTCGACCACTCGCCGACGGGGCTCGGCCGGTTCCCGACGGGGCGCCTGCTCCGGGCGCGACTCGCGTCGCACCGCGAGTTCCACAGCGCCTTCCGCCACGCTGCGCGCACCATGCAGCAATTCGATCACATCGTTCGCACCCGTCACCAGCTGTGCCCACCCCTCGCGTATCGCCCGATGGCACCCCTCGCTCCACGGACTCTGCACGGAACCAGGCAGGCATGCCGCCTCTCGAGAGAGGTCATCGACCGCGATGCGCGCGGTCAGCAACGCGCCTGAACGCGAAGCGGCCTCGACCACCAGCGTCACCAGCGACAGCCCTGCGATGATGCGATTGCGTCGAGGAAAGAGATCAGGTCGCACCGTGACCGATGGAGGCTGCTCGGTCATCACGCATCCTCCCGCCTCCACAATCGAGTCGAAGAGGGAGATGTGGTCGAGCGGATAGGGATTGGTGGCCCCCGTGGCGAGGACCGCGATCGTGCGCCCCGACGCCCGCAGCGCACCCCGGTGCGACTCGGCATCGATGCCCCGCGCTCCACCTGAGATCACCGTGACGCCGCGCTCGGCGAGCTCGCCGGCAATGCGGCCCGCCTGCACTCGACCATACGACGTCGCCTGCCGCGACCCGACGATCGCCACAGCGGGCTCTGGCGCGGCCTCAAGCCGTCCACGCACGAAGAGCACCGCCGGTGGGTCATGGGTGGCCGCGAGCAGCGCCGGGTAGCGCCCACTGCCTTCGAACACGGGCTCGACGCCGAGCAGTCCCAACGCACGCATCTCCTCCGCCACTGCTGCCGTCGCGTCATCGGAGCATGCATCGGACAACATGCGCGCAGCCACGGCGGTGTCGATGGAGAGGACCTCC
This sequence comes from uncultured bacterium, assembly GCA_903856525.1. Lineage (GTDB taxonomy): Bacteria > Planctomycetota > Phycisphaerae > Phycisphaerales > SM1A02 > QWPT01. The sequence continues at coordinate 8,463 of CAIOCH010000006.1, forward strand.
GCAACAGCTTCGCTCGAGGCGCCAAGCGCAATCGAGGCGCGGCCGAACCCCTGGGTCAACTGCCGCAGCCGCCCCTGCCCGATGCCATCCACCCGCAGCCAGCGCAGGACTGCCCCGAGCTCGGCCTCCACAGCGCGCACGTGGCCGCGTTCATCCGAGTCTCCCGCATCCGTTGTGTTGCTCATGACCGCACGCTACCGCCGAAACAGGGCCCGCCCGAATCGCATGCGGAATTTCCACGCGGTCATCGATGCACGCGACGAAGTCAGCTCAGCGGGCTCGCGTGTCGATCCAGCGGTCGTCCGCGATACCGGAGAACAGACTCAGCGGATCGGCGGTGCGCTCGGCCGATGTGGATCCGAACGATGTCGGAGGAAAGGTCTCGATCTCCATCAAAGGAGGCTCCACGACCACTTCTGCGCTGGACGCATCGGAAGGATCCTCGGACATCGCAACCGTCTCAGCACGGGCGATCTCCTCTCCCCCGTCGTCTGCGACCTCGTCATCCGCGAGGTCGTTGCCCGACCCCTCATCGCCTGCAACGTCATTGCCTGCAACCTCGTCGCCTGCAACCTCGTCGTCTGCAACCTCGTCGTCTGCAACCTCGTCGTCTGCAACACCGTCGCGTTCGCTCCCCTCGCACCCAAGGTGCACGGGAGACTCCGCATACTGCAACTCGTGCACATCCTGTGCCTCAAAGATGGCAACAGTGCCCAACGCGCTATCGAGCGTTTCGGCCGATGTGCAATCTGCCTCGGTGGACTCTGATTCGACTACTTCCGCGCCGAAGCGTGCCCCGTCGTCCAACTCGCATTCGATGGCCTGCGGCTGGAACGCGTCAGCCTCGGGGGACTCAGCCTCGGGGGACTCAGCCTCGGGGGACTCAGCCTCGGCCGCGTCAGTCTCAACATCGAGCGTGCCGGCACCGACAACCACGGAACCCGCCGTGGTGGCGGCGACGGTATCGGCCGACGATGCGGCAGCGACGGGGTCCGTGACCACGGGTTCCATGACCACGGGTTCCATGACCACAGGTTCCATGACCACAGGTTCCATGATCACGGGCTGCGGCACGGGGGCGGTGCGGCGGCGCAGCCCACGAGGGGCCACCACCGAGGGCGCGAACATGACGCCAACGAAGACCAGGAAGGCGCCGGTCGCCAACACCCAGAGCCTGCGCGGCCCCGTGGCGATTCGCGAGAGGAGCGTGTCGGGATACGGAGTCGGCTCGGGAATCTGCACAGCCACGCTCGACTCGATCCACATGGGCACCGTCTCGTTGGCGGATGGCATCAGCAGCAGAGGCCGCTCGTCCTTTGGCATGCGATTGAGCTGGGCGCGAACCAGACGCTCGAGAAGGCGTTCGTCACCCTGCTCGATTTCGGCGTTGAATTGCTCGTAGGCGAGGATCTCGGCCTTGGCGCGCTCCTCGTGGGCATGGTGCACCGCGAGCTTCTGCTCGAGGTCATGCAGCTCACGCTGCGCGGGAATGAGCACCGCCGAGACGATGAGCGCGAGCCCGGCGATCACGAACGGCCAACCGGGATCGAAGCGAAACAGCGCGGCGCGGGATGACGCACCATCAGCTTCTTCACTCGGGATGAGATCACGCGTGCCGTCGGCCATCGCGTGGTGGTTATCGACTCGCGACCGAGTCTGCCTTGAACTTCGGCACTGCACCATCCACACCACGGAGCCGCAGGGCCTGCGGCGGGCAGGCGTTCACCGCTCGGGCGAGCGCCCCAATCGCCGCGGATGAGCCCCCGAGCGCACCGAGGCCCTTCACTTCGCCCGCACGGGCGCCGATGCGAGTTCGCGCGACCAACCGGCCGTGCTCCGATCCATCGGATTGCGCAGTCCCCCAAACGGAAGGTGTCGAAACATGGGGCTCAAGGCCTCGATCCAAGCCGCCGCAAAGGCCGCCGTCCTCACCGACGCCGCCGATCTGCAAGGCCTCGTCACCCTTGGCGAACTCCTGCGCCAGCTCGCGGCAGACGCGAGCACCGAGGGCGTGGTGGCGGTCGCCAGCCAATCCCTCGAGGCGGCTGAACTCTCCGACCGCATCGTCCTCCGACAGGTGGACGACGTGGCCGCCGCGTTCAACAGGCTCGTCGCCGCCGTCGGCGCGTGCGAGGATGCGGCCGAGAGGTTCGATGCGCCCGCACGTGAACCCACCGATCCGGAACTGCTGGCCGCGTGGATCGCCAGCTGCGATGGCAGCATTCCGGAACTCGAGCATCTCGCCGTGACCGCCGAGCGCGAATTCCTTGATGGACATGGCTTTGCGGGCGAGACCGCCGCCGACCTGCGCCGCCGCATCCACACACTCAAGGGCGAGTGCGGCGTGCTCAGCCTCTCCAAGGCCCAGTCGCTCCTTCATGACCTCGAGTCCCGGCTCGACTGCGGCAGCCCCCGGTTCCCGATCGACGCGATTCTCGCCGTCTGCGACTGGATGCGCGGCCTCACGCAGCGGCTCGCCCATGACCCCACCGCACCCGAACCCGAGTCAGCCTCCGTACGGCTCGCCCTCGGCAACGAGACCGGAAACGGGACAGGCAAGCCAAGCCCAGATCAACCTCGCGACCGGACGGCGCAGGATTGGACAGGCAAGCCACGCCCATCCAGCCCCCAGGCCGCCATCCCAGCCGACCCCTTCGCCGACCCCTTCGCCGACCTCGACACGATTCCGTCCGAGGCGCGCGTCTCCATGGATCTCGAGCACGCGGACGAGAACACCGGCGACTTTGCCCTCGAGGCACGGGAACACCTCGCCAACGCCGAAAACGCCGTGCTCGCGCTGGAAGCGAACCCCACCGACACCGAGCAGGTCAACGTCGTCTTCCGCGCCTTCCACACCATCAAGGGAGTGTCGGGATTCCTCAACCTGCCACGCATCGTCGAGGTCGCCCACGCGGCCGAGTTCCTCCTCGACAAGGTCCGCTCGAACAAGATCCCGCTGACCCCGCACGTCATGGAGCTCGTCCTCGCCTCCACCGACCTCCTCGGGCAGCTCATCGGCATGCTCTCGGGCGCTGAGGCCCCGCGCGAGCGCGAGCTCAGGATCCTCGTCCGCCGCCTCGAGGCCGCCTGCGAGGGACAGGCCCTTGCCGCTCCCGGCGCTGCGCCGATCCCCTCCGCTCCAACTGCCGAGCGAACCTCCTCGCCCGCCGCAACCACGGACGCTCTCGGTGCTCCCGACGCCCCGCCCACGATGACCGAGGCCAAGCAGGCCACCGTCGCCAGGTCCATCGCCTCCAAGGCCGACCAGAGCGTCAAGGTCTCGACGCAACGCATGGATGCCCTCGTCAACCTCGTCGGCGAGCTCGTCATCGCCCAGTTGATGGTCGTCCAGGACCCCGTCGTCTCCAAGATCCATGACCAGCGCCTCTCCCGCAACCTCGCACACCTCGGCAAGATCGTGCGCGACCTGCAGGAGACCTCGATGAGCCTGCGCATGGTCACGCTCAAGGCCACCTTCCAGAAGATGGCGCGCCTCGTGCGCGATGTCGCCGCCAAGGCAGGCAAGCGCATCCAGCTCGAGGTCGCCGGCGAGGATGTCGAGCTCGACCGCAACGTCGTCGAGGAGATCGGCGACCCCCTGGTCCACATGATCCGCAACGCCTGCGACCACGGCGTGGAACCCGCCGACGAGCGCCGCACGTCGGGCAAGAGCGAGACGGGCACGCTCCGCCTGCGCGCGTTCCACTCCGGCGGCTCCATCGTCATCGAGGTCGAGGACGACGGCCGCGGCCTGAGCCGCGAGCGCATCCTCCGCAAGTGCGTCGAGAAGGGCCTGATCGACCCCGCACGCAGCCAGGCCGAGATCCCCGACAGCGAGGTCTTCAACTACATCTTCCTCCCGGGCTTCTCCACCGCCGAGAAGGTCACCGACATCTCGGGTCGCGGCGTGGGCATGGATGTCGTGCGCCGCAACATCGAGGCGCTCCGCGGCTCCGTCGAGATCCGCTCCACGCCCGGCAAGGGCTCGACCTTCTCCATGCGCCTTCCGCTCACCATGGCCATCATCGACGGCATGGTCGTGCGCGTCGGCGGCCAGCGCTACATCATCCCCACGCTCAACATCGAGCGCTCCTTCCGACCGACCGCAGACCAGCTCACCATGGTCCTCGGCAAGGGCGAGGTCGCCCGCGTGCGCGACGGGCTGCTCCCGATCTACCGCCTCCAGCGCATCTTCAACCTCTCCGACGGACGGCAGTCGCTCACCGATGGGCTCCTCCTGGTCCTCGAGAACGGCAAGCGCCGCGCCTGCGTGTTCGTGGACGAGATCCTCGGCCAGCAGCAGGTCGTGATCAAGAACCTCGGCGACTCGCAGCCGCCCATCCGCGGCGTCTCCGGCGGCGCCATCCTCGGCGACGGCCGCGTCGCCCTCATCGTCGATGTCGGCGGGCTCCTCGAGACCGCCGCCGGAAGCACCACCAGCACCACTGCCTGAGGACACCACCATGGCCATGATCGACCGCACCCCCACCCCGACCAACACCGCCGACGCGCGCGGCACCAACGAGAACAAGTTCCTCTCCTTC
>CAIOCH010000007.1 GCA_903856525.1 uncultured bacterium
CAGCACGCTGACGGTGGTGGCGCCACCGAGCACGGTCGGCCCGAAGCCAGTCTCGGTCACCACGGCCGGAGGCACCGCGACGCGGCCGAACGGCTTCACCTACGCGGTGCCGTGGTACACCGTGATCGAGTACGCGCCGGACCCCGCGGTCGTGATCAACCCGGCGCTTCGCGATGCGATCGTCGCGGCCGGCTATCCATGGCGCGTGCGGGACAACGGCACGCAGATCGAAATGATGCTCGTCCCGCCCGGGACCTACCTTCGCGGCTGCTCGCAGGGGTCCTTTCTCTACCCGTGCTGGGGAACGGAACTGCCCACGCACACCGTCACGCTGACGAATCCGTTCTACATCGGCCGCTACGAGGTCACGCAGGCGCAGTGGCAGGCGCGCATGGGCTCGAATCCGTCGTTCAACCAGGGTCAGCCGGACAGTCCGTCGCGCCCCGTGGAGTTGGTGTCCTTCCTCACGGTCCAGGAGTTCCTGACGGCGACCGGCTTCCGGCTTCCGACCGAAGGCGAATGGGAGTACGCGTATCGCGCCGGCACCACGCTGCCGTTCCATGGTGCGCCGGGATTCCCGAACGGCTCCACGAGCGACGAATATGCGCGGCAGATCGCGTGGTTCGAGGCGCCATCGACGCGGGCGGTCGGCGGGCTCGCGGCGAACGGTTTCGGCCTGCACGACATGGGCGGCAACGTGTGGGAGTGGTGCAGCGACTTCTCTGCGCCGTACTCGCCAGTGTCCCAGACGAATCCGACGGGCCCGGCTTCCGGGTCGAACCGCGTGGTTCGTGGTGGCTCGTACTCGAACACGAGCCAAAGCGTGCGCGCGTCGGAGCGGACCTCCGACCCTCCCACGAGCGCGTACGACTTTCTCGGCTTCCGCGTCGCGCGGAATCCGTGAGGCGCCGATGCGGGTGCGTGCCGCGCATGCCGCACGTGAGGAGAACCCGCCATGAATCGCGCGGCTCCGCCGTCCGCCCATCCCGCTGGTCCGATTTCCGCCCAATCTGGCTCGATCTGGCCCGCCCCCGGCCGATCCCCGCCAGATCCTGACCCGATCCCGACCCGAATCTCTGGTGTTCCCAGTGTCCGGTGGTACCCTCACCCGTCTCCAGCACTCCCGCTGGTTCACAATTCTGGGTTCGAGAACGGATGAGTCCCATGACCAAGCGATCGGCGCGTTCGATGTTCGCCCTGGCCGTTCCCGTAGTGTTCCTGGCCGCAGCCCCCGCGTGGGCGCAGGACGCCGACGGCGACGGCATTCCCGACGGCTCCGACAACTGCCCGCTGGTCGCCAACCCGACCCAGGCCGACTGCGACCAGAACGGCGTCGGTGACGCCTGCCAGTCGTCGGTCACCCGCACCACCGGCAACATGGGCGCCATCGGCGCGGGCGTGACCACCTCGGGCACCCTCGCAGGCGTGACCACAAGCTTCTGGCCCGTGGTCGTGACCGTGCGCGCGATCGGCGACTTCAACCTGCCCACCGAGTTCGCGACCTTCTCGCTCGCGGGCACCACGATCTCCGCCACGCTCTTCCAGAACGGCGCCGCCGACTGCCCGGCCACGCCCAATCAGACCGTGTTCATCATCCAGCCGAAGCAGTGGAACTCCCTCGTGGCCGCGAGCGCGGGCGGCAACATGCCCGTCACCATCGTCGGCAACTCGCTGGTGAGCGCCACCCAGTGCGCGGGCGCCATGTCCGAGGTCACCGCCACGCTCACCGTGTCGCCCGACTGCAACGGCAACGGCACCCTCGACTACTGCGACATCGCCACGGGCGCCGCGCAGGACTGCAACGCCAACGGCATTCCCGACTCGTGCGACATCGCGGCGGGCACCTCGGGCGACGCCGACCAGAACGGCGTGCCCGACTCGTGCCAGCCCGACTGCAACGCCAACGGCCTGCCCGACTCCTACGACATCGCCACCGGCACCGCCGCCGACTGCGACCTGAACCAGATCCCCGACACCTGCGATATCGCGAGCGGCGCCCCCGACTGCAACAACAACGGCGTGTTCGACTCTTGCGAGATCGCCACCGGCGCCGCGCCCGACTGCAATGCCAACGGCAAGCCGGACGCCTGTGATCTCGCGACCGGCGCACCCGACTGCAACACCAACGGCATCCCCGACTCGTGCGACATCGCCTCTGGCTTCTCGAACGACATTGACAACGACGGCAAGCCCGACAGCTGCGAGGACTGCAACGGCAACGGCCTGCCCGACGACTACGAGCTCGCGCAGGGCACCGTGCCCGACTGCAATCAGAACGGCGTGCCGGATACATGCGACATCACCGCGGGGCTCGACCGCGACTGCGACGGCAACGGCCGGCTCGACCGCTGCGATGTGTTCTTCTTTGGCGCTGCCGACGACAACCAGAACTGCACGCCTGATTCGTGCGAGTACAGGCTCGGCGACTTCGGCCTCGAGGCATCGGTGGGTGGCGACGACCTCGCGTTCCTGCTGAGCCTGTGGGGTTCGACGGATGCGTTCGCCGACATCTCGGGCAACGGCTTCGTGGGCGGCGACGATCTCGCGATCCTGCTGTCGAACTGGGGGCCGAC
>CAIOCH010000008.1 GCA_903856525.1 uncultured bacterium
CAGCGGATCTCGCCGCGATCGGGCGCGTCCAGTCCGGCGATGACGCGCAGGAGCGTCGACTTGCCAGAGCCGTTGTCGCCGAGAATGACGAGCCGCTCGCCCGCGCACACGCCGCAGTCGACACCGCGGAGCACGGCGCGTCCGCCGCGGGTCACGAACAGGCCACGGACTTCGAGCATGGAGCGGGTCGACGTCCCATTCATGCCTCCGCTCCCTTCGCTGCGTTGCCCTGCCGCACGGCGGATCCCTGCGGCGCGGCGAATCCGCGCGCGCGCAGCCGACGCTCGATCCAGGATCCGAGCAGATCCCCCGCGATCGAGAGCACGAGGTACACCGCCGCCGCGACCACCAGCATCTCGGGCACGCTGAAGCGCGCCTTGCCGATGCCAAGGCACACACCAAGGAGATCGGTCACGCCGATCACGCTCACCAGGCAGCTGTCCTTGATGAGGCTGTTGAGATCGTTGATGATCGCGGGCATGGCGATGCGCACGCCCTGCGGCGCGATCACATGGCGGATGGACTGTCCGCGCGAGAGTCCGAGCGCGCGCGCCGCATCCCACTGGACGGCGGGCACGGCCTCGAGGCCCGCGCGGTGCACCTCGGCCTCGTACGCGGCGTAGTTGGCCGCGAGGCAGAGCGCGCCCACGAAGAGCGGTGGCAGCGTGAGGAACGCGGCGCCGCCAAATGGCTCCAGCACCGCCTGGACGAACGACGGACTCGCGCCGAACAGCCACTGCCCCACCACGGGCAGCGAGAAGTACACGAGGAAGATCTGCACGAGGAGCGGCGTGCCGCGCACGACCGTGATGTACACGACCGCCGCGCGACGCAGCCACCCGCGCGGCGAGAGGCGTGCGAGCGCGAGCCCGAGGCCCGCGGCGGTGGCGAGCGGCATGGCGATGACGGTGAGGAGCACGGTCATCCACGCACCGCGGAGGAGTGCGGGAGCGATGGCGCCGGCGACGGACCCCGCGCCTGATCCCGGCTCGGATACCGCGATGCCTCCCCTGTCGTCCGCGGCGGTTCCATCGGCGGATGGCCCACGCGCCTGCGCGAACACCTCCTGTGGCGAGCCCTTCGCGGTGCCGAGCGTGGACTGCCCGTCATCCCACAGGCCCCAGCGCTGCAGGATCTCGCCGAGCGCGCCATCGGCCTTCATCGCGGCGAGGGCGCCGTCGATCTCCGCAGCGAGCGCCGCATCGGCCACACGCGTGACGGCGGCGTACTCACCGGGTGCGAAGGTGCCCTCGACCACCGCCAGCCGCGGATCATGCGCCGCGTAGTACGCGGCGATGATCGACTCGGCGAGCGCAGCGTCGGCGCGTCCCAGCGCGACCTCGGTGTACGGAGCCAGGCTGTCGTCGTACTGCAGGATGGCGTCGTCGGCGAAGCCCGCCTCACGCAGCACATCCACCGACTGCGAGCCGTTGAGCACAGCCACGCGCCGCCCCGCGAGGTCACCGAGCGAGCGAACCGCGGACGCATCCGCAGCGCGCACCACCAGCTGCTGCCCGAAGCGGAAGTACGGCGCACCGAAGCGCGCCACCTGCGCGCGTTCCTCGGTCACCTCGAAGCCGTTCATGAGTACATCGCAGCGCCCCGCCTCGAGCGAGTCGAAGAGCGCCAGCCAGTCGGCGCGGTGGAGCTCGAGCCTGCGCCCGAGCCGCCGCGCCACCTCCTCCATGATGTCGACCTCGAAGCCGATCACGCGTGCGGGATCGTTGGGATCGAGGAACGCGAACGGCGCACCACCCGACGGATCCGCGCCCCAGCGGAGGACCTGCGCGTGGGTGGTCGCATGGACAGAGAGCGTGCACAGCGCGACCAGCACCAAGTTCCATGCGCGCAGATCCACGCGGAACCAGCGTGCATCCACGCTCATCCCCCTGCTCCGCCCCGGGCGACGCAGCGCGCGCACGCCGTGTCGCCGCACGGCTCCATATGCGCCGTCGCGGTGCCCTCGCCCACGGCGTCGAGCACCTCGCGCTCGATGCGGGTGGCGATCTCGTGGCTGTCCGCCACGGTCATCGTGCGCGGCACGCGCAGGTGCATGTCCACGAAGTGCGTGCGCCCCTGGTGGCGGTGGCGGACCGATGCGTACGAGCAGATCGCGGGATCAGCCCCCTGCCGGTGGCGCTCGAGCACGGTGATGATGCGGCGGTGGTCCTCGGCGTCCTGCAGCCCGAGGATCGACGAGACGCCCTTGAACGCCACGCGCGTGCCCACCAGCAGCAGCAGCACGCCCACGGCGAAGGCCACCGCGGTGTCGATCCACGCCTCGCCCGTGATGCGCACGGCCACGAGCCCGCCGATCACGGCGAATGTGGTCACGAGGTCGCTGAGCAGGTGCTTGCCGTCGCCCTCGAGCGCCGCGGAGCCGATCGAGCGACCGATGCGCAGGAGCACGAACCCGGCCACGCCGTTGAGTACCGCGCTCGCCCCCACGAGCAGCAGCCCGAGGTCGAGCTCCTGGATGGGCGCGCGACCGCGGTACACGCTCTCGGCGCAGTGCGTGAGCACCACCATGCCCGCGACCGCCACCAGCACGCCCTCGAAGAGCGCGCTCACGAACTCCATCGGGCCGTGCCCGTAGGGATGCTCCTCGTCGGGCGGGCGCTCGGCGTAGCGGAGCGCCAGGAACGCCCCCACCGACGCCACGATGTTCACGATGCTCTCGAGCGCGTCGCTGAACACCGCGTCGGAGCCCGTGAGCAGCCAACCCGCGGTCTTGAGGCTGAACCCGAGCACGCCCACCGCGATCGCCCAGCGGGCGGCGTTGGTCGCGCGGCGCGCGTGCGTCGGATCGGGTGCGCGGGTGGCCATCGTGGGAAAGGTATCGCATCGGTCGCGGTGCAGACGGGCCCCGCCGGCTCAGGTCGCCAGCACGGCCCCGTCGAGGATGGCCCACCCCGTGGGACGGAAGAACGGCAGACGCCCCATGGTGCCGACGAGTGCGCGCAGGTCGTCGGTGTCGAGCGTCCAGCTCGACTGCTGCGCGTGCGGGGATCCGGCCGCATCGCGCGCCGCCACCTGCCGGCGCCACTCGAGGCTGAAGGCGCGCTCGCGCATGGGCCAGTGCCCGAGATGATCGCTGACCTCGGCCGCCTTGTTGGTGCAGATGGCGATGGTGCGTTCGTGGGCGCTGCCCTCGGCGCGCGCCGCGATGTTGGCGCCGAACACCGCCCACCACCCCGCGCTCTCCACGAGGTGCGGCGATGGCGACATCTCGATGTCGACGAACGCATCGAGCTCCGCGAGCACGAGGTCGAGCGCGGCATCGGGCGCGAGATCCCCCACTGCCGCCCGCGCCTCGATGGCCGCGCCCCGTGCCGTGTGCGCCAGCGCCTGGTACTGCGGGTCGTCGAAGTCGGCGAAGAGCCGTCCGTAGTGCTCCTCGGCGTGCCCGAGGTCGACGAGCGCGACGCGCGCCGCCTCGACGCGCTCCCCGGCCGACTCGCAGGCATCGAGCGCGCGCCGGCGCGCCTGCCCACGCAGGAGCCGCGCGAACGCCTGACCCACGCGCTCGAGGCGCGTGCGCGGAGCCTCCGCCGTCCAGCGATCGAGCACGCTCTCGGCAATGGCGCGCGTCTCGTGCAGGTTCCACAGCGTGTACGACACATTGGCCAGGTTGATGGTGAGCATGAGCCGCACGTCGGCGCCGATGTCGCGCTCGGCGAGGCCGGCGCGCACCCACTCGAGCACGCGCTCGTAGCGGCCCTCGCCGTCGTAGGCGCCCGCGAGGCGATTCGCGGCGATCGCGCGCTCGCGCGGCGTGCGGGCGATCGCGCGCATGGCGTTGCCCGTGGCCTTCATCTCCGCAAAGCCGCCCGCGCGGTGCTCGGCCTGCGCGCGCGCGTCGAGCTCGGCGAAGGGCATCGCCCGCAGCGCCGCGTCGTCGGCCTGCATGCCGCGCGGGGTCCACAGGCGCTCAGCCACATCGCCGAGGTCCCAGTCGAGCGCCTGCGCGAGCCGCGCCACGAGGTCGAGCCGAGGAATGCCGCTCGGAGGCGACACGCGCGTGTTCTCGCGACCGAGCGCGCTGAGCAGCTCGCCGCTCGTCCAACCCCGGTAGGCCCGGGCGATGCGCGCCATCCGCTCGATGCGGGCGCGGCGCAGGCGCTCCTCGACCTGGACACCGCTCGCGTCGGGTTTGCTCCGCGTCTTCTCCGAATGCTCCGTCGCCATGGCTCGACTCCCTTCCTGCGTGGATCTCGCGCGCGTGCATCGAACGGCATGCGCCACGCGACAAGCATCGCGCGCAATTCCGCCCTGTGCGGAACCATGTCATTCGTCCCGTGATTTCGTGCGCGGCGGGCGAGAAACAGCCGCACCGAGCGCTTCACAGGCCGCGGCGCGAACCGCGGCACGCGACGGCGCAACACGCGGCCATCCTCACCGCGCGCATCCACGCAATGTCCACAGGTTGTTCAGTCGCGCGACAGCCACTCGGGGCGCGCGGCCGTGCACGATTCGCCGAGCACGCGCGCCTCGGCGGGCAGTGCGCTCGCCGCGAACCGCGCCGCACGGCGGCCATCGATGAGCACCGCGCCCGCGCCGTCGATCCACACCGCCTCGATGCGCCGAGCCGCACCGCCATCGGCGGCGGTGAAGGACACATCCACGATCGCGGCGCCATCGGTCGCAGTGAGCGCCATGCGCCCCGCGCCCACGACATCCACGCGCACGCCGCGCGCCTCTGGCGCCAAGCGCGCGCTCCACGCGCAGCGCTCACCCGACGACGCGCCCGCGCCGCTCGCGAGCGTGCGCCATGCGTGCGACCCGAGCTCCTCGATGCGCGCGTCGCGGAACGCCACCTCGCATGACGGGCCCCCGTGCACCTGGAACGCGAGCAGGCCCGACACGACCGCGTCGTACCACTCCGCGCACGCCACGCCGTTCACCCGCGTGCGGATGCGCGGCCCGATGCACTCGATCTCGTAGCGGTTCCACTCGCCGCGGCGGAACGCTGCCCGCGCTGCCTCGCCCGCGGCGTCGGTACCGTCGAGCGGCGCCAGCCACAGGCGCCCGCGCTCGTCGTAGATGCCGCCCGACCACGAGCGCTTGGAGGGGTCGACCTCCACCTGCAGTCCACCCACCGCGCCGCCCTTCTCTGCGGAGCGGATCTGGATCCCCGAGTTCATCTTGTCGCCGAGGGGGTTGTCCGCGGAGCCGAGCCGGACATCGACCTCGAGGCGAAAGTCGCCGAGCGGCCGCGGACTGGCGAGGAAGCCGTTCGAGGGGATTGGTCCCCGACCCGTCAGCACCGTCGCGCCGCCCTCCCCCGCGTCGAGCGAGAAGCGTGCGGGGGCGCCGATGACGCGCCATGTGTCGTACGGCATGGATTCGAAGAGCGGTTGGGCCCGCGGCTCCGTCTGGACAGGAGGCTGCCGCGACGACGCGCAACCGAGGGAGGCCAGCATCGCGATCCACACGGACAACAGGCGACAAGTGCTCATGGCGCCATGGGATCCGATCGCCCCGCTGGCGTCAACGGGCGGCGAAACCGTCGCCCACGGACCCGGGAGCCCTGCGGAGGCGGCGGAGCAAGCAGGTCGGAACATGCAGACAGAAGTGTCTGCGGCGCCTCGGCTTGCGGACACTGCCCGTTCATCCCTTGCACCTTCAGTGACACTTCGTCAATCCGAACAGAATTCCGGGGGAGCGCCGCTGCGAATGTCGCATGGAACATCGCTTGGGGTCTCTCTCAAGCACCTTCATGCCCGCACCTCGGTGGCCGCGTCTCGGCCACCGCCCGTGCGCCGCATGGCAGGATCACAGCGTAAGAGGAGTGCGCAGAGTGGTTTGGACGCGCGCATCTCGGAGATCGATGGCGATATCCGTCTGCCTTGGGCTGACGGCGGCTGTGGCCTTGCCCTGCGAGGGCGCCTTCGTGCGCTATGTGGTCACGGCCATCGATGTGGAGCACGAGGGCACCCCGCTCACGGTGTACACCCTCGCGGCGCGGTTCGACGGCCCCAAGGACGCCGTCATCCTTGCGTTCCGCCTCAAGGGTGACCGTCCCGAGCACTTCACGGGATTCTGGCACAAGGATGCGCTTTCGGCGCCGTCCGACGACGAGGCGCCCGTGCTGTCGCAATCGGCGGGCACGTGGAGCCCGGCGCAGGTGCTCAAGCCCAAGCTCAACCGCGGCTTCGACTCGTACCTCACCATCGGCGGCGTGGCGGTGAACGCCAACGGCACCATCGCCGATCCGTCGTGGTCGAAGGCCAAGGTCGACGCCCCTGATGGCACGCCCGACACCCGCGGGTGGTCGCGACCCGACCTACCGGCCAATGGCGTCACGGGCTGGTACGCGGTCGCCGCACCCACCACCACGCCCGGCCGCGTGGGCAGTTCGCCGCAGGACGAGATCAACGGCAAGCCCACGCTCGAGAACCCGGCCACCGATGTGCGCCTGGCGCAGTTCGTCCTCTCGCGCGGCCACGCGCCGCGGGGGTTCGAGCTCACCGTCGCGTTCAGCGACGGGACGGAGGGGAAGCCGCAGGAGTACGCGACGGGGAGGTTCAGTCTCGGTGCCGCTCCGGTGGCGGCGGGACCAGGCGAACCCACCACCAGCACAGACCAGTCCGACAAGCAACCCGAATCGTCGGGAACCACCTCAGGAAATGGATGAACGCATGAAGACCATGACTCACTCGCTCGCAGGAATGCTCGCCGCCGGTTGCCTTGGCTCGTCGGCGGCAGCGACGTTCACGGGCTACATCGTGACGTCCACGACCACGACCTCGAACGGCCAGCCCCTGGTGGTGTACAAGGTCTACGCCCGCTTCGATGGCGCCACGGATACGGTGCTCAACGCCTTCAATCTGTCGGGCCTGAACAATCCGACGCTCAACGAGTTCTGGCACAAGGACAACTCCTCCTACAACTCGGGCGTGCTACAGCGTGAGTTCGGCACCTGGAATCCATCGCAGACCGGGTCCGTCACGCTGAACCGCCCCTTCGACTCCTACCTCACGGTCGGTGGCGTCGCATCACCGACGAACACCACCAATGCGGACCCTTCTTGGACGTCCGGCGGGAACGCGGACGCCCGCAGCTGGAGTCGCCCCGACATTCCCAACAACGGCACGCTCGGCTGGTTCAACTCGAATCCGCCCAACCTGCAGGGACGCGTCGGAATCGCCGGCAACTCCTCCACCGACGTCATGGTGGGTCAGTTCGTGCTCAGCCAAGGCCACTGCCTCAAGTCGTTCACGCTCACGCTTGGCTACAACAATGGCGTCGCGGGCTCACCCGTGAATTTTGGCACGGCGACCTTCGATCTCGGCTCGCCAGGGGCACCTGCGACCTGGTACCGAGACGTGGATGGCGATGGTTTCGGGTTCGCGGTCGACGGCACCACCACTGGCTGCCAGCAGCCCGTGGGCTACGTCGCGGTCGCTGGTGACAACTGCCCCGAGATCGCCAACCCGAACCAGGCCGACGTCAACTCGAACCTGGTCGGCGATGCCTGCGAGCTTGCGCGCGGCGACCTCAATCTCGACGGCATCGTGAACGCCTCCGACGTTCCTCTGTTCCTCAACGCATGGGGCTCGACGGGTGCATCGTCCGCAGACTTCAACTTCGATGGCGTGGTGAATGCCGCGGACTTCTCGATCCTGCTCACGAACTGGGGAACCACGCCCTGACGCGCTGACTCCTCCGAACTGTCCCCGCGCCACGACCCTCCTGCTCGAACGAACGACCTCCCAGAGGCCCCGATCATGTCCCGCCCGCTGAACTTCCTCCGCCTCGCCGCTTGCGCCGCCGCCACCACCATCGCCTCCGAGGCAGTGCACGGGGCCTTCGTCCAGTTCGTGGTCACCGCCTCGAACACGTCCTTCAGCGGGCAGAATCTCGTTGTCTACAACGTCTACGCCCGCTTCAATGGGCCGAC
>CAIOCH010000009.1 GCA_903856525.1 uncultured bacterium
CGCCCACCGCCATCCCCACCAGAGGGAGCGCCCGCAGGCGCGACCGCTCAAACCTCGGGAGCGCCCGCAAGGCGCGACCGCCCAAACCACGACTCGCTACGACCTCGCCAGCAGCTCCGCGTAGTCGAGCATCGAGGCCGACACGACCTTCCATGCGTGGGTCACGCTGTAGGTGCCCGCGATGTGCACCTTGTTCTCCTCGCCGGGCATGGTCTTGTACGAGGCGAAGTAGTGGATGAGCCGGTCGATGAGCGCCTTGGGGAGATCCTCGAGGTCCGCGGCACGGCCGTACACGGGATCGCTGGGCAGGACCGCGATGATCTTGTCGTCGGCCTCGCCGCCGTCGATCATCTGGATGCCGCCGAGGACGCGCGCGTCCATGAGGATCTCGCTGCGGGCGACGGGGCGCTCGGTGAGCACGCAGATGTCGAGCGGGTCGCCATCGCCACGTGCCGACGAAGGCGACAGCGCGGCCACGCGCGGGCCGCAGTAGGTGCGCGGCACGAACCCGTAGAGCGCAGGCGGCACCGAGCTCGAGCGCTGGGGGCGGTCGACGCGCAGGTAGCCCGACTGCTTGTCGATCTCGTACTTCACCACGTCGAACGGCGTGATCTCGATGAAGGCGTGCACCACGTCGGGCGCCTTGGGTCCGACGGACAGCCCGTGCCACGGATGCGGCCGCCAGGTGCTGAACTGGAGCTTCTCACCTGCCATGCGTCACTTCCGCGGGAGCTTCTTCATGAGCTCCTCCACGGCCTTCGCGAGCTGCGCATCGTTGCCGCGCGACTCGTCCTCGGGCGTCTGCGGGACCACGAAGTCAGGCATGGCGCCGAACTCCTCCAGATCCCGGTCCTTCGTGTCCCTGTCCTTGTTGGCGCCGGCTCCGGCGAGGTACCAGCCGCGGAACGGCATGCGCACCGTGGTTCCGTCGACGAGCGACTCGGAGCCGGTGGAGATCACGCCGCCCGCCGTCTGCTGTCCGACCAGCGGGCCGAGACCGAGCGTCTTGAATGCGTGCGAGATGATCTCGGCGTTGGAGAAGCTCTTCTCGTTGCACAGCATCGCCTTGGGCATGGTGTAGCGCTGGATGAAGAGCCGGTCCTGCGGATAGCTGGTCTTGCGCGCGCGGTCGCCCTCGCGCGGGACGGTGTAGGCGTGCTCGCGCACATCGATCGACGCGAGCAGGCGATCCGCGGTGGAGCCGCCGCCGTTGTTGCGCACATCGATGATGAGCGCGTCCTTGCCGTGCGCCGCCGCGTAGAGGTCGCGCTCGTAGCGGTCGAGCGACGCCTGGTCCATGCCCTGGATGTGGATGTAGCCGATGCGGCCACCCGAGAGCTCCGCCACCTTGGCGCGGTTGGCGAGGGTCTCGGCCTGGTAGCGCAGCGTGCGCTCGGTGCCGGACGACATGGGCACCAGGATCACGCCCAGCTCCGCGGACTTCGCGTCGGCGCCCTCCTTCGCGGGGCGCGTGAACGACACGAACACCTCCTGGCCCGTCTTGCCGGCGAGCGCGGCTTCGAGCGGCTCGGCGGGATCGACCGCCGCGAAGTCGACCTGCGTGATCACATCGCCGACCTCGAGCCGCGGCGTGCAGAGCGCTGCGGGCGAGTCGGGCAGGATGGAGACGATCACGCGCCCCGCAGCGGAGCGCTCGGTGGTCACGCCCAGCCGTCCCTGCGAACGCGGATTGGCCGCCATCGATGCACCGCGTGCAGCTCCGCCGCCACCTGCTTCAGGCGACCGCACGCCGAGATGCGACGCGTCGAGATGGCCGATGAACATGTTGGCGACGAAATCGAACTCGTCGGCGGTGCGGGCGCGCGCCGCGAGGTCGCGGTGGCGCGAGGTGAGTGCGGGCCAATCGAGCTTCTTCTCGGCGGGCGACAGGTAGAACTTGCCACCCATGATGCGGGAGACCTCGTCGAGCTTCTGGATGTTGCGGCGCGCCACCACGATCTCGCTGGTGGCGGAGATGTCGACGCTCTTCATGTCGCCCGCGGCCACGCCCATGGTCACGCCCTGCCCCGCGTTCACGCCGAAGAGGCGCTCGCCGGTGAGCGTGATGCCCGCCACGGAGATGGCGGCGCCCAGCTTCTTCTGCTCGCTGCCGTCGTACTTCACCGAGAAGAGCGCCGACTCCTTGCCGTCGGTGCCCGTGAAGTAGATGCGGTCGCCTACGGGCGAGATCTCCACGTTGCCCTCGTCACCGGGCACCGTGGTCACGCGGCGCACGCGCAGGTACGCATCGTCGAGCTCCAGGCCGTCGAAGGCGGGCTTCTTCTTGTCCGCCGGCTTCGCGGCCCCGTCCTTGGTGGCATCGTCCTTGACCGCGGGTTCCTTGGTCGCGACATCCTTGGTCGCAACATTCTTGGTCGCATCCGCCTGCTTCGCCTCAGCCGGAGCGGTGGCGGACGGATCCTTGGGCTCGAGCGGCTTGCGCTTCTTGGCCGCGTCGGCGGCGTCCTTGAAGTACTGGTCGAGGTCGCGCGGCGTCGAACCCTCGAGGTCGCGGTCGAGCATGACCACCCACACGTCGC
>CAIOCH010000010.1 GCA_903856525.1 uncultured bacterium
GCCGTCGCGGGCGATCCGGCGCTTTCGGTCGCGTGGACCGCGCACGATGGCGCGCAGGCGGTCGAGTGCGCGCGGCGCGACCGTCCCGACCTCATCCTCATGGACCTCATCATGCCGCGCATGGACGGCGTGGAGGCCACGCGCCGCATCATGCGCGACACTCCGTGCCCGATCCTGGTGGTCACGGCCACGGTGAGCGGCAACGCCGCGCTCGTCTACGACGCGCTCGGCGCGGGGGCGCTCGATGCGGTCAACACGCCCACCTTCGGCCCCGGCGCTGTGGTGCAGGGTGCGGAGGAGCTGCTCCGCCGCATCCGCCTGGTCGCCAAGGTCGAGCGCGCGGCGGCGGCCCCTGCGCGCAGCGCCGAGGTGGCGCCCATCCCGCGTTCCGCGGGGGCCGCGCCCGCAGTCATTGCGATCGGTGCCTCGACCGGCGGCCCTCGTGCCACGGCCGACGTGCTGCTCGGACTGCCCGCCACGCTGCCCGCCGCCGTGCTGGTGGTGCAGCATGTCTCGCACGCGTTCGTGCGGGGATATGCGGAGTGGCTCGCCGCGGAGACCCGTCGCGCTGTCTCGCTCGCACGCGATGGCCAGACGCTGCGTGCCGGCGAGGTCCTCGTTGCGGGCGAGGAACGGCATCTGACGCTCGGCGAGGACGCGCGGCTGCACTACACCGATGGCCCGCAGGCGCAGCTGCACACGCCTTCCGTCGACGAGCTGTTCCTGTCGCTCGCGCGCAACGCGCGGCCCGGCATTGCCGTGCTCCTCACGGGCATGGGCCGCGATGGAGCGGAGGGACTGCTGGCGCTGCGGCGCGCGGGGTGGCACACGATCGCGCAGGACGAGCAGTCGAGCGTGGTGTGGGGCATGCCGGGCGCCGCGCACCGCCTGGCCGCCGCCGCCGAGACCCTTCCGCCCGGGGCCATCGCCGCCGCCATCTCGGCGCGGCTGGCCGCTGGCACGGGCGGATGCTGATTCAACGAGGAAACCAATGGAAACCATGCAGACCATCGACCGCGTGCTGCTGATCGACGACCAGGCCATCGTGGGCGAGGCGGTCCGCCGCATGATCGCCTCGCAGGGCGCCTGCGAGTACCGCAGCGTGCAGGACCCTGCGCAGGCCATCGCCGTGGCCGTCGAGTTCAAGCCCACCGTGATCCTGCAGGACATCGAGATGCCCGGGATCAACGGCCTCGAGCTGCTCCCGCAGTACCGCGCGCACGAGGCGCTGCGCGATGTGCCCGTGATCATGCTCACGGGCAAGGAGGACCCTGCGGTCAAGGCCGACGCCTTCGCGCGCGGTGCGAGCGACTACCTCGTCAAGCTGCCGCATCCGGTGGAGCTCGTCGCGCGCATCCGCCACCATTCGCGCGGCTACCGCTTCCAGCTCGAGCGCAACGCGGCGTTCGAGGCGCTCGCGAGGAGCGAGGCGCACATGAAGGCGGAGATCCACCGCGCCGCGGCGTACGTGCGCTCGCTGCTCGATCCGCCGCTCACCGACGGAGCCGTGCACGCCGACTGGCGGTTCGTGCCCTGCGAGGCGCTCGGCGGCGATGTGTTCGGCTACCACTGGATCGACGAAGACCACCTCGCGGCGTACGTGATCGATGTGAGCGGCCACGGCGTCGGGCCCGCGCTCATGGGCGTGTCGGCGATGAACCTCATCCGCTCGGGCTCGCTCGAGCGCGACCAGGTGCTCGACCCCACGCGCACGCTGCAGGCGCTCAATGCGGCGTTCCAGATGGCGCGCCATGACGGCATGTACTTCACCATCTGGTACGGCGTCTACGACCGGAGGACGCGCGAGCTCGCGTGGGCGGGCGGCGGGCATCCGCCTGCGTTCCTGCGCCGAGGCGGAGAGCTGCGAAAGCTCGACTCGACGACGTTCATGATCGGTGTCGTCGACGAGTACGACGCGCCGACGATGCGCACCACGCTCGAGCCCGGCGACCGGCTGTACATCTTCTCGGACGGCGTGTTCGAGCTGCACATGCAGGACGGTGGCATCTGGGGGCTCGACCGGCTCGAGGAGCTGATGCGTGCGGATGCGCGCGGCTCGATGCTGGATCTCGTGGTGCGCGAGACCACGCGGGTGACGCTCGAGGGGCGCGGCGTGGCCGCGACCGATATTCCCGCGGATACGAGCGGTGTCGCGTGGGACGACGATTTCTCCCTCATCGAACTCCGGGTGAACTGACCTGCGCGTCCGAGCCGATCAATTCCGCCTACCCTTGCCGCCCCGCGGCGGGGCGTCGCGGTGGTCGCAGCACACTTGATTCGCAGGCAGTCGCACATGAAGAACGTCCTCATCATCGGAGCCGGCAAGATCGGCCGCATGGCCGCCCACTTCCTCGCGCACACGGGCGAATACAAGGTGCATGTGGTCGATTCGCACGAGCCGTCGTGGCGGAGCGCGGTCGCCGGACTTCCGAACGCGACGGGTGCGACGGCGGACTTCGCCAGCCAGGCCGACCTCGACGCCGCGCTCAAGGGCCAGTGGGGCCTCATCTCCTGCGCGCCGTTCTTCTGCAACCCGCTCATCGCCGAGCGCGCCAAGGCGCACGGCGTCCACTACCTCGACCTCACCGAGGATGTCGCCGTCACCAAGAAGGTCCAGGCCCTCGCGCAGGGCGCCTCGACCGCGTTCATCCCGCAGTGCGGCCTCGCGCCCGGCTACATCACCATCGCCGCGAACCACCTCGCCAAGCCGATGAGCCAGATCCACGAGCTCCGCTGCCGCGTGGGCGCGCTGCCGCGCAATCCCACCAACCAGCTCAAGTACAACATGACCTGGTCGACCAACGGCCTCGTCAACGAGTACTGCAATCCCTGCGAGGCGCTCGTCGACGGGAAGATGACGCTGCTCGCCCCGCTGGAGAACCTCGAGGAGTTCACCCTCGACGGCATCGAGTACGAGGCGTTCAACACCTCGGGCGGCCTCGGCTCGCTGGGCGAGTCGCTCGCGGGCCGCGCCCGCAACGTGAACTACAAGACGATCCGCTACCCCGGCCACTGCAGGCTCATCAAGTTCCTGCTCAACGACCTCGGGTTCATCGATCACCGCCAGCAGCTGTGCGACATCTTCGACCGCTCGATCCCCGCCACCAGCGACGATGTGATCGTGATCCTCTGCGTCGCCATCGGCATCGAGAACGGCAAGCTCGTCGAGAAGATCGACTCGCGCCGCGTGCCTGCCGCCACCATCAACGGCAAGCACTGGACGGGCATCCAGATCACCACCGCCGCCGGCGTGTGCGCCGTGCTCGACATGCTCAAGGACGGCAAGGTCCCGCAGAAGGGCTTCGTGAAGATGGAGGACGTCGACTACGACGCGTTCATCGCGAACCGCTTTGGAGCGCGGTACGTGGTTTAAGCGGTCGCGCCTGCGGGCGCTCCCTTTGGTGGGAGGGAGGAGTGCCTGGCACCAACCTGGCACCAACCGCGGCTCAACCGCGGCTCAGCCGCGCATCAACCGCATACCAACGTGTCTCCATCGGGGGTCCGATGGGTTGAGGCGTCGACGCCGATGGCGTCAAGCTCGGGGTCTATTGCCCTACCCGAGCCGTGGTGTCCCCTGCGATCCGCGTGGTTGATCCATGGACGCGCCGCGGTTGGTGGGGAGTTGGTGCCGGGTTGGTGCCTGGCACCGTCAGAGCTTGCGGATGCGGAGGTTGCGGTAGGCGACGCGGTCGCCGTGGCCGCAGAAGCCGATGTGGCCGCGAGCGCGCGTGAGTCCCTCGATCTTGTTTCCGCTCACGGTCTTGCCATCGGGCGCGACCTTGTCGAGGTCGATGTCGATGATGACGACACCATTGAGCTCGACCTTGATGGTGCGGCCCTTCATGGTGATCGTCTCGTGGTTCCATTCGCCCGTGGGGCGGAGCGCCGTCGCGGTCGCCGCTGCGATGCCGTAGATCGAGCCGTGGTACTGCCAGTCCTTGAGGCCCTTGTACTGGTCTGCCATGTTGTCGAGGATCTGCGACTCGAAGCCTGCGTACGCAGGATCGCCCGAGGTGGGCGCCCGCAGCGCGATGCCGTTGTTGGCGCCCGGCGTGAGCATGAACTCGAAGCGGAACTCGAAGTCGCCGAACTCATCCTTGGTGAAGAGATTCGTCCCGCCCGGCTGGCACACGATCGCCGCCGCGCCGCCGAGGTCCTCGATCTTGTAGCCCTTCGTGTCGCCCACCCAGCCGTCGAGGTCCTTGCCGTTGAAGAGCGGCGCGAAACCCGCGGTCTTCTCGGCGTCGGCATCCACAGTCACGGTCTTCGGAGCCGCGGCAGGCGGCGGCAGTGTGGCGGGCGCACAGGCGGCGAGGACGGCGATCGCGAGGAGAGTCGGGGTGTGCATGCGCGAAAGTGTAGGGAAAGCGGCTGGTGATGGCGATACCATCGCCCGCGCGCCCACCGCGGCGCAGAGGACTCCCGCATGCTCGCACTGCTCGTGACCGCCGCTTCGCTCGCTCTTGCTCCCGCATCCGCCGCCGCAGCGCAGAAGGCTCCCGCGCAGGATGCTCCGCCGCGCGAGTACGCCAGCGGGGATCCGATCCCCAAGCTCCGCTTCGAGCGCGTGCTCCCCGAGCTGCCGCTCGTCCGCCCCGTGCAGGCGTTCCAGCGACCGGGTGACACCACGAACCTCTACATCGTCGAGCAGCCGGGTCGCATCCTCATCGCCGATCCCGCCAAGCGCGACACGAAGGAAGCCGCGGTCTTCCTCGACATCCGCGAGCGCGTCAACGACGGCGGCAACGAGGAGGGCCTGCTCTCCATCGCGTTCCACCCGGACTTCCCCAGGAAGCGCGAGCTCTACGCCTACTACACCGCCAGCAAGCCGCGGCGCTCGCTGCTGTCGCGCTTCACCGTGAGCGAGGACGGCCTGACCGCCGATCCCGCGAGCGAGGAGGTGCTGCTCACCATCGAGCAGCCGTACTCCAACCACAACGGCGGCACGGTGGTCTTCGGTCCCGATGGTTTCGCCTACCTCTCGATCGGCGACGGCGGCGCGGCCAATGATCCGCACCACTACGCGCAGAACCTCGGCAGCCTCCTCGGCAAGGTCATCCGCATCGATGTCTCGCGCAAGGGCGACAAGGGCGAGCCCTACGCCGTGCCCGCCGACAACCCCTTCGTGGGCCGCGAGGGCGCGCTTCCCGAGATCTGGGCCTCCGGCACGCGCAACATCTGGCGCATGGCGTTCGACCCGAAGACGGGCGACCTGTGGGCGGGCGATGTCGGCCAGAACATCTACGAGGAAGTGAGCCTCATCAAGCGGGGCGGAAACTACGGCTGGAACGCGCGCGAGGGCTTCCACGCCTTCCGCGGCGGCAAGGGCGAGGGACCCTTCGAGGAGCCCATCGTCGAGTACCACCACCGCGAGGGCCTCTCGATCACCGGCGGGCAGGTCTACCGCGGCAAGGCCATTCCCGCGCTCGACGGCGTGTACATCTACGCCGACTTCGTGTCGTCGAACGTGTGGGGGATCCGCATGATCGACGGCACGCCCACCAAGCCCGCCATCATCGCGCAGAAGCGGGGCGAGCTCATCGCCTCGATCGACGCCATGCACGACGGGACGCTCGTGGTGAGCGCGTTCACCGGCGGGCAGGACCGCGGAAACCCTGGCACGCTGTGGAAGCTGGTCGAGGCGCCCAAGTGAGCGGCATCCGCGCCTGATGGCCCGCGAGGGATCTCGCCCGACTGATTCTCAGCGGGCCATCCATCCGATGGAACGCGCATGGGCAAGCCGCTGCACTACCAGACCGCAGGTGAATCGCACGGTCCCGCGCTCGTGGCGATCGTGGATGGCCTGCCTGCGGACCTTCGGGTCGACGCGGCTCTCGTGAATCGCGAGCTGGCGCGGCGGCAGGGGGGGTACGGCCGTGGCGCGCGGCAGCGGATCGAGACGGATGCGGCGGAGTTCCTCGGCGGATTGCGGCAGGGGAGCACCATCGGTTCGCCCGTTGCGCTGCGGATCGCCAACAAGGACAACCGCATCGACGATCCCGAGCGGACGCCTCCGGTCACTCGGCCGCGGCCGGGCCACGCCGACCTCGCGGGCAGCCTGAAGTACCTCACGCCCGATTGCCGCGGCACACTCGAGCGCGCGAGTGCGCGGGAAACGGCCGCGCGGGTGGCCGCGGGCGCCGTGGCGCGGAGCGTGCTCGACGCGTTCGGCATCCGCGTCTTCGGCTTCGTGCGCGGCGCGTGCGATGCATGGAGCGACATCGCGATCGACGCCGCGCGGCTCGAGGAACTCGTGGCCGCGCGCGACGCCAGTGAGGTGTACTGCCCGGATCCTGCGGTCGATGCGCGGCTCGTCGAGCTCATCCACCGTGCGAAGACCGAGAAGGACACCGTGGGCGGCTGGTGCGAGGTGCATGTCTTCGGCTGCCCGCCGGGACTCGGTTCGTGCATGAACTGGGAGGATCGGCTCGATGCCCGGCTCGCGTTCGCGGTCATGGGCATCCAGGCCTTCAAGTCGGTCGAGATCGGACTCGGCCGCGAGTGCGGCGCCCGCTTCGGAAGCGCGGTGCACGATCCGATCGTGTTCGATCCCGCACGGAAGGGCTCTTCGAGCCTTGGATACGAGCGGCCGACGAACAACGCCGGTGGGCTCGAGGGCGGCATGACCAACGGCATGCCCGTGGTCGTGCGCGGCACGATGAAGCCCATCTCGACCCTGCTCCGCGGCATGCCCAGCGTCGAGTTCGGAACGCACGAGCCGGTGCAGAGCGCCTACGAGCGCAGCGACGTGAGCGCGGTCGCCGCCGCGAGCGTGGTCATGGAGAACGCGGTCGCCTTCGAGATCGCGCGGGCGTTCCTCGGCAAGTTCGCCGGCGACTCGATGCGCGAGGTCCGCGCGTCGCACGACTCCTACCTCGCCGCCGCCCGCCTCCTCTGACCCCCGCCGCCGCCGGTCCTGGTGCCTGGCCGTGCTGGGGCCGTGCTGGTGCCTGGCACGTGCCAGTGGGTGCCGGTGAGTGCACGACACGTGCC
>CAIOCH010000011.1 GCA_903856525.1 uncultured bacterium
CCCGCGACCGAAGGTCGCGGGCCACATGGCGGTTCGCAGCGGACAGGGGGAGATTCGAACTCCCGATACAGGTTACCCCGTATACAGCATTTCCAATGCTGCTCCTTCAACCGCTCGGACACCTGTCCAGAAGGGGCGGGGAGTATAGCGGAACCTCCCGCGCAGGCTTCTCGGTCCGAGATGCGTGGAACTTGAGGGGCCTGCCGACCCTTGCCGTCCGATGGGGGGTGCGATGTGTGATATCCGACCGTCCGGCTCCGATTTGCGTCCGAGGGGGAGGGGTCCCCGAAGTGACACTCGCCTCTGCAGATGAGAATTGGGCGAAACCCATTCGATTCGCCTGCGGACGGCCAACAAGATTTTGGGCGGTCCCTCCCGCGACCGATAGAAGACACGCCGCAGCATCCTGCCCGCTCCCCGAATGACACGACTGTCAAAAATCACCCGTTCTGTCGACATCATGCTCATGGGCATGCTGTTGGTGGCTGTCGTGGTGACGTCGGGCTTCCTGTGGTACTCGCCGATCGCATTCCAGCGTGCGTCCGCCATCATCGTTGCCGACGAGCCGGTCATCGACTGGAGCGCGCCCTCCTCGACGCTCGACGCCGCGCGGGTGATCGGCTCGATCCCGTACTCCTCGAACGAGACCATCTACGAGGTCCTGCCCTCGCGCATCTACGAGCTCACCATGCTGCGCGGACTTGGCAACTGCGCCAACAAGACCCGTGGCATGACCTACTTCCTCGACCGCGCGGGCATCCCTTTCCAGCGCATCGACTTCTTCCCGGTCGACGGCTTCATGTACGGCAAGGGGCACACGATCATCCGCACCAAGTACGAGCATGAAGGTGATGTCCGCGTCGGCGTGATCGATGTCCTCGAGGGTTCGCTGCTCACGCTCGATGGACAGCCCATCGACTTGCCCGAACTACGCCTCGCCAAGCCGTTCACCATGGACTTCCTGCCGCTCAGCCGTCGCAGCGATGGCGAAAGCGACTACTACGGCACGTTCCTCGACAAGTCGGTCATCGCGGTGACCGACCCGGTTGACACGAAGCGCTACCTGGCATTCATCGAGTCGGTCTACTTCCCCATCGGGTCGGCGCGCGCCTCCCGTGTCATCTTCAATGGTCTGGCGGTGTTCGCGGGCGTGTTTCCGCGGCAGCGCGTATCGCTGGCCGACTACGAGCGGCTGTTCGGCGACAACATGGGAGTCGTCCACGCCGCCACCGCCCTCCGCTGGTCGGTGCGCGCGTCGGCCGTGCTGCTGCCGATGTCGATCCTGCTGCATGGGATCGGCCGATGGCGCCGCCGGCGCGAGGTAGACGCAGGCCCCATGGCGGATGCATCGGTGGCGAGGCTGGCGCGAATCGACGCTGCGAGCATCGAACCGTCGGTCGGGCGCGCGGCCCGCGCGGGCTGAACCGCCCCGCGGCGCGCCAGTACCATGACGCGATGCAGTCCGAGCCCCGCCGCGCCGACGATGCTCCCCTCGACCGACGCACTGTCCTCGCCATCGCGGTCGCCGCGCTCGGCTACTTCGTCGATCTGTTCGACCTCGTGCTCTTCTCGATCCTGCGCATCCCCAGCCTGAAGGCGATGGGGGTGACCGATCCCGACGAACTCACGCGCATCGGCAAGAACCTCCTCGACATCCAGCTCATCGGCATGCTGCTCGGCGGCATTGCCTTCGGCATGCTCGGTGACCGGTTCGGACGGCTCAAGACGCTGTTCGGTTCCATCCTCCTCTACTCGGTGGCCAACATCCTCAACGCGTTCGTCACCGACGTGTGGCAGTACGAGGTGCTGCGCTTTGTCGCGGGATTTGGTCTCGCGGGTGAGCTCGGCGCGGGCATCACGCTGGTGGCGGAGCTGCTGCCCACGAGAAAGCGCGGCATCGGCACCACGGTGGTCGCGGTGGTCGGCTTGTCGGGCGCGGTGGCCGCGGGTCTCGTGGCCAAGTCGCTCGACTGGAAGTGGTGCTACCTCCTCGGCGGCTGCATGGGGCTTGCGCTCCTGGCGCTGCGCGTGGGCGTGTCGGAGAGCGGTCTCTTCGAGCAGACCCGCACCGCGCACGCGGTCCAGCGTGGCAATCCGCTGCAACTGCTCTGGCCGCCGCGGCGGTTCGCTCGGTTTGCGCTCGTCGTGCTCAGCGCCATGCCCATCTGGTTCGTGGGCGGCGTGATGTTCGTGTTCGCGCCCGAGATCGGGCGCGCCATGGGCATCGCCGAGCCGATCAGCCCCGCCGACGTGATCTTCTGGGCGTACCTCGGCGTCGTGCTTGGCGATGTGGCCAGCGGGGTCATCTCGCAACTGGTGCAGAGCCGCACGCGCACCATCCTCGGCTTCCTCGCCGGACTCGCGGCGGCCATCGCGCTCTTCTTCGCCATCGCGCCCCGCGGGGCGCAGGAGTTCTACTGGATGATGTGCCTGGTGGGTGCCGCCACGGGCTACTGGGCGATCTTCGTGACCACCGCCAGCGAGCAGTTCGGCACCAACCTGCGGGCAACGGCGGCCACGAGCGCACCAAACTTCGTGCGCGCCATGGCGGTGCCCATCACCTCCATCTGGTTCGCCATGAAGGGCACCGCTGCGGAGCCGGGCTTCGATGCCGTGACGGCCACCTGGGTGCTCGGCATCTGCTGCGTGTCCATCGGCATCGTGGCCACGCTGGCACTCGACGAGACGTTCCACCGCGACCTCGACTACCTCGAACACTGAATCCGAACCCGCGAGTCCGCGGTCCCTGCATCGAGCCCGAAACCATGATGTTCCACCTCATCTGCTCACTCGCGGCGATGCCGATGCTCGTCGATGAACCCGACCCCGCGGCCGTGTCGCGCATGCCCGATCCGGTGAAGCTGCGCGAGGTGCACGAGCTGCTGGCCAGTGAGCCGCATGTGGCGGGCACGCCCGGCGACGCCAGGACCATCGCGCGCATCGAGCGGTTGTTCCGCGACATGGGTCGAGCGGCCGACGGTCGCCAGCGGCTGGAGGGATGCGAGGTGGAGGTGCAGGAGATCTTCCCGCTGCTACCTCGCCCCGATGCTGCGGCGATCGGCATTGTGGGTGAGCCGCCGGAGTTCTCCGTCACCGAGCCGTGGCTCGCGAACGATCCCGACACCGCCCACGGCGCCCTCGACATCGCGTGGAACGCCTGGAGCGGATCGGGCAGGGTCGAGGCCGGCGTCGTGTACGTGCATTTCGGCCGCCGCGAGGACTTCGCGCGCCTAAAGGAACTCGGCGTCGACCCGCGCGGCAAGATCGCGCTCGCCCGCTACGGCGGCAACTACCGCGGCTACAAGGCCAAGTTCGCCGAGGAGGCGGGCTGCGTTGGTCTCGTGATCTTCACCGACCCCGCCGACAGCGGCGCCAAGCGAGGCAAGACCTGGCCCGAGGGCGGCTGGGCGCATCCCTTGTCGGTGCAGCGGGGATCGATCATCACCCTCGGCTACAGCGGCGATCCGCTGACCCCGGGGCGCGAGGCGACCAA
>CAIOCH010000012.1 GCA_903856525.1 uncultured bacterium
CCGTCAAGCTCCGCTCCGCCGACGGCAAGCCGTTCACCGTGCGCCAGTCGGGCGGCAAGCCCCCCGTGTTCGTGGGCTTCGACCCGTCCAAGGACGCGCCGCGTGCCGAGTACGAGCTCGCGTGGAGCCTCGCGGGCCGCGCCTGCGAGGAGATGCCGCTGTGGTGGTTCGTGTGGACCGACCGGACCGACTGCACCGTGATCCCGCTGCGCGTGCGCGACGAGTGCACGGGTTCCAAGCACGACATGGCGCGCATGCAGCGCTTCTGGATCGTCTAGGAGAGCCTCGTGAGCGCCGGTTCGGTGCACAACGGCAAGCCCAAGACCATCGAGCTCGAGCTCGAGCACTACAACCCCGCCAAGAAGGGTGCGGTGGAGCGGCCCGACTGGAACCAGGTGAAGGGCGTGCGCTCGCTCATCCCCGGGGTCGAGGTCGCCTTCAAGGGCAAGCGCGATCTGCCCAACGCCGCCGTGCTGGCGATCGAGGTGAACGCCACCCACGGCGGCATGTTCGAGGGCGAGATCGAGATCGAGACCGCCACGGGCAAGGGGCGCGTGCCGTTCGCGGTGTTCGCGACCACCTGGTGAGTACCGTGACCATGGACGACTGGCGACACAACGCCGCCGCATGCGCGGACATCCTGGCACGCGCCGCCGCGGCGCTGGCGGCGTCGCCCGTGCGCGTGGCGTCGGCGGTTCGGCTGCCGGCGCGGGGTCGACTGCTCGTGACGGGCGACGTGCACGACAACCGCGTGCACTTCGAGGCGGCGGTGCGGGCGGCGCGGCTCGATGCATCGGCCGACCATCATCTCGTGGTGCAGGAGATCATCCACGGCGAGGGCGCGGTCGACGGCGTCGACATGAGCCATCGCCTGCTGGTGCGCGTGGCCGAGCTGGTGCTCGACTATCCCGCGCAGGTGCATCCGATCCTCGCCAACCACGAGATCGCGCAGTTCCGCGGGCACGGAATCACCAAGGGCGGCGTGCACTGCACGCAGGCATTCGACATGGGGCTCACGGAGGCGTATGGCGACGATGCCACGCAGGTGGCCGAGGCGGTGGGGCGCTTCATCGCCGCCATGCCGCTGGCCGTCGTCTGCGCCAACGGCGCCATGGTGAGCCACTCGCTCCCGGGCGGTGCGGGCATGCGGTTCTTCGATACGCGCGTGCTCGAGCGCGTGCTCTTCGACGAGGACTTCGATCCGCCGTACGGTGCCGCGCATCTCCTGACCTGGGGACGCATGCACTCCGCCGATCAACTCGAGCAGCTGGCGCGGGAGTGGGGGGTGCGCGTGTTCATCGCTGGCCATGAGCCGGCGCCCGAGGGCGTGCTGGTTCGCCCACCGAACATGGTGATCCTGAACACGGGGCACGCGGCCGGGCGCGTGATCGATCTCGATCTCGCCGTTCCTGCGCCCTGGGCCGCGGAGCTCGCCGCGACGGCGGTGCCCGTGTCGCTGCTCCTTCCCAGCCAGGCCACGCCGACGGATACGGGGGAGCGGTTGGCATGAGGCGCACCATCCTCGCCCTCGACTGCTCGCAGCGCACATCGATGCTGGTGGTGGCGCGCGGTCCGATCGTGTCGATGCGTGTGGTCGAGCCGATCGCCGCCGGCACGCAGTCGGGTGACCGTGAACCGTTCTGGGACGCGCTGCGCGAACTGTGCGCCGAGGCTGCGGTGGAGCCCTGGGAGTTCGAGGGCGTGGCGGTGGTCACGGGCCCGGGCGGATTCACGGGGCTGCGGGTGTCGATCGCCTTTGCCAAGGCATTCGCCTTCGGCCGCGAGGTGCCCGCCGTCGGACTCGGGTCGGCGCTGGTGTTCGCGGCCTCCGATGCGGCACGCGGTGGGCGGGGGCCATGGCTGGTGGCGCTCGCCTCCAAGGCGGGAACGGCGTGGTGCGCGCGGGTCCGTCGTGGCGATGACGCGATCTTTGTCGAGGACGCGGGCGAGGTGCTCGACGCGACGGGGCTCCATCCACAGGCAAGCGCCATCGCCGCGGCGGGAGGGGCATTGCTCTCGGACGAGCATCTCGATCCCGCGCTTGCCGAGGTGGCGCGTCGATGCGCGGTGCACCAGCGCCCGATTGCCGTGGACCCGCTCGCACTCGCCCTGCTCGCGCAGCTGTCGTTCTCCCGAGGCGCGACCATCGATCCGATGGCCCTCGTGCCCGTGTATCCCCGCGAGCCCGAGGCGGTGACCAAGTGGCGCGAGCGGAGGCAGGGCGGCTGAGGGCCACGGCCGCTTGAGCCACATCGCGCAATCGCCGCGGAAAGCGCCGGCTTTGGCGCAGGAATTGCCTGTACGTGCCCATGTGCCCGACGTCGTCCCGTGCGCTCGTCGGAGGCCCCGCTACAGAGCGAACACCGCCGCCAAACCTCTGCCTCAAGCGCACACCTTCGCTGCATGCGATCGCTGATCGCGCCGATCTCATCGCCGCACCTGAGGAGGTGCAGCGCGGTCCGACCCGCGCATCCGGTTCGCCGGACGCCCGACTGTGGGCACCTCGGGAGAGGGAGTGTTGCGAGCATGCACGGTTCTTTCGACGACCAGTCCATCGACGCCAACGCGCACGAGCCGTGCGACGATCGCCCCGCCGCGGCGCTGTGCGTCGGTTTCGACACCGCCGAGATCGCGCGGCTCTCGGGCCTGCTCGGGTGTGCCCGCGTGTCGTGCGAGTCGGTCGACTCGTCCGACGAGGCCCTGGCGCACATCGTCAGCGGCGCCACCGATCTCATCCTCGTGAGCGATCGATTCGATCCCGCGGTCTTCGCGCCCATCGCGGCGCAGGCCCGCCGCATCAGCGCCGCCGCCAAGCTGCTCGTGGCGGGTGAAGCGCCGCGCGGATCCAGCCTGCTCGACGCCGTGCGCGCCGGCGCGGTCGACTGGCTCGACCTCGCCAACGACGACGCCGATCTCCACGCCCGCATCCGCCACGCCATCGACCTCGGCAACGAGGACCGCCGCCGCGAGGAGCGCATCTCGCGCCTCAAGGGCATCTGCCGCAAGCTCTCGATCACCCGCAGCGAGTTCACCCGCCAGATCGACTCGCTCAGCGAGGGTCTCAGCGACTTCCGCGAGCGCGTCGACGAGGCGGCCATCGTGGGCGAGTTCCGCGGCCTGCTGTCGCAGGAGCTCGATGTCGAGGACCTGCTGCGCACCGCGATGCAGTACATGCTCACCAAGACGGGTGCGACCAACGCGGCGGTGTTCCTGCCCGGGTCGAAGCCCACCCAGTTCGGCCTCGGCGCGTACGTCACCTACGACTGTCCGCGCACCACGGCCGAGCCGCTGCTCAACCGGTTGGCCAGCGAGATCTGCCCGCGGCTGGCGCGCAACGACGACATCATGCGCTTCGCCGACACCGCGGAGTTCGTGGAGTCGATCGGTCTCGAGGCCTCGGTGCTCGACGAGAGCGAGCTGGTCGCCTGGCCCGCGCATCACGGCGACGAGTGCATGGGCGTGTTCTTCCTGTTCCGCAACCGGAACGAGCCGTTCAAGGACGAGCTCGCCGGCCTGATCGACGCGCTCCGCCCCGTGTTCGCCGCGCAGATGGCCAAGCTCGTGCGCGTGCACCACCGCTCGCGCTTCCTGTGGCCTGAGTCGCGCGCCGACATCAACGAGCGCGACGAGGACGGCGAGGACGAGGGTGGCGGCGAGGGTTGGCGCCGCGCCGCGTGACGGACTGTACAGTCCGCGCATGCCACGACGCACCATCGCTGAGTTCCGCGCCGAGCGCGCGAAGGGTCAGGCCGCCCTCCTGGAGGCCGATCATCTGGGTATCAAGCGCTTCCTGCGCCTCGACAGCGCCACCTACGAGGATGGCGCGCTCGACGGCCGCACCAAGGAGCTGCTCGGACTCGTGGCCAGTGCCGTCCTGCGCTGCAACGACTGCATCGACTACCACCTCGAGCAGTGCGTGAAGCTCGGATACACCCGGGAGCAGATCGTCGACGCGCTCAATGTCGCGCTCGTGGTGGGCGGCTCTATCGTCATTCCGCACGCGCGCCACGCGATGCTGTCGCTCGACGAGCTCTTCGCCGAGTAGGGCTGTGCACGGCACGTGCCACGCAGTGCCTGGCACTGCCTGGCACATGCCGTGTAGGGCAGGGCAGACAGCCACCGAGGTAGTCGTCGGGAACCGTGCATGGCACGTGCCGGGCAGTGCCTGGCAC
The DNA here is from genome assembly GCA_903856525.1 of uncultured bacterium. GTDB lineage: Bacteria > Planctomycetota > Phycisphaerae > Phycisphaerales > SM1A02 > QWPT01. The sequence continues at coordinate 4,173 of CAIOCH010000012.1, forward strand.
TGCATGGCACGTGCCGTGCACAGCAGGAGGTCAGCGGCGGAGGCGCGCGAGGACGGTGACGCCGCCCTTGACGCGGTCGCCGCGGGAGACGCAGATGCGCTCGACCTCGGCGGTCGGGACGACGAGTTCCGTCGTCGAGCCGAACTTGATCATGCCGAAGCGCTCGCCGCGGGCGAACCGCTGGCCGGCCTCGATCGGGCACACGATGTGGCGCGCCACCTTGCCCGAGATTTGCTTGACCCCGAGCAGCACCCCGCTCGCCGAGCGCAGGCGGGTCACCATCGACTCGTTCACCTTGGCGCTCTCCTCGATGCGCACATCGAGGTACTTGCCGGGGGTGTGGATCGTGCCGAGGACCTCGCAGTCGCAGGGCATGCGATTGATATGCACGTCGAAGACCGACAGGTAGATGCGCACGATGGTCGCGGGCCCGTCTGTCGACGGATGCTCGGCCACCTCGAGTACGGCGCTCACGAGCCCGTCGGCGGGGCTCACGAAATCACGCGGATCCGCCGTCGCCGGCCGGCGCCCGAGCGGATCACGGAAGAACGACGCGAGCGCGGCCCACACGATCACCGAGGCGATGGTGAGCCACCACCAGCCGAAGAACACACCCGCCGCTGCGGGAATCGCAGCGGCGAGGGTGATGATCATCCATTCGCGGATGCCGTAGCGGGTCAGCAGCATGCGCCGCTCACTCGGTGGCGCGGCCGATGAAGAAGCCGAGCAGGCCGAAGACGGCCACCAGGCCGCCAAGGCTGCCGACCCACGCGAGCAGGTTGCTGGTGATGTTGGTCGCGACCAGCGAGCCGTTGCCGGCGACCGCGGTGACCATGATCACGGCCACGACGACGACCGCAGCGGCGGCGGCGACCATGAGGCCAACGCCCACGCCCGACCATGCACCGTCGTAGGCCTCGGCCACCATCATGCCGGTGGCGATCGGCGCCTGCGCCTCGGGAGTCTCCATGGCGGCGGCGGCGAAGATGCCGCTCGAGCCCGCCTGCGAGCCACCCGAATCGTTCGAGTAGACCTGGTCCATGAGCTCCGCGCCGAGCGCGGTCTCGTCGCTGTCGCGCGTCAGGTCGAGGAGACCCGAGCCCGAGCCGACCGTCTCGAGGCCGATCTCAACGTTGTCGCCCTTGCCGCGGTTGGACACGGCGCTGATGCCGGTGCGCTCGCCCGAGTCGCCCGCGCCGAACGACGGGGCGCCCGAGGCGCTGCCCGCGAGTCCGAGGACGGAGTCATCGAGCGGCGTCGGAGCCTTCCTGGCCGGCGCTGCCGAGATCGGCGCCGCGGAGCCCGAGTCTGCGAGGCCGATCGGCCCCATGTCGTCGTTCAGGTCGACGGCGTCCTCATCAGAGGCGAGAACCTCGACCTGCTCCACGCGGAACTTGATCTGGCCCTCGTGGTTGACCCGCTGCAGAAGGCCCTTGTCGGCCATCCCGTTGATCTCAGAGGCGGTCTTGCCGAGGCGCTTGGCGGCCTCATCGAGGGTGTAGAACGACTTGCTGGCCATGAGGTACTCCGACGGGAATCTCAGAACGGTGGGCGGGACGCCCATCCGAAGGTCCGTACGCTACCCCACGGCGGCACCTGCCGCAAGGTTCTCGTGAACCCATGAGGAGGCCCCCCGCGCCCGGGTGTTCGAGGTGGGGGGCGACCCGGACAGGTTGCGTTACGCAGTCTTGCCCCCGCCGATGGCATCTTCGACCCGAAAACCGACCCGAAAGCCGCCCCCAGTGCCGCCGCTCGCCGCCGCCGCCGACCCCCTCGCGGCCTGGTTTGCGGAGAGCGCCCGCGACCTGCCTTGGCGCCATCGGCGCAGCGGGTACCACGCCCTCGTCAGCGAGCTCATGCTCCAGCAGACCCAGGTCTCGCGGGTCCTGGAGAAGTTCGACACCTTCATCCGCCGCTTTCCCACGGCCACGGCCCTCGCCAACGCCTCGGAAGGCGACGTTCTCGCAGCCTGGCAGGGGCTCGGCTACTACCGCCGGGCTCGCCTGCTGCACGCCGCCGCCAAGGCCGTGGTCGAGCGGCACGGGGGTGAGGTTCCGTCCGACGTGGCGTCGCTCCTCGCCCTGCCTGGGGTTGGACGCTACACCGCCGGCGCCATCGCCTCGATCGTGCACGGAGCGCGGGCGCCGATCGTCGACGGGAACGTCACCCGTGTCTTCCAGCGGCTCGCCGCCCGCGAGGGCAGTGCGAGCGACCGGGCGGTGACTGACTGGGCATGGCGGGAGGCGGCGGGGTTCGTGTCCGCGGCCGCCAGCCCCGCCGCCTCCAACGAGGCGCTCATGGAGCTCGGCGCGACCGTCTGCACGCCCGCCAATCCGCGCTGCCTTGCCTGTCCCGTCTCGCACCTGTGCGCGGCACACAGGACAGGCAAGGCAGACCGGATCCCCGCGCCCAAGAAGCGGGCGGCGCGCAGGGATCTTGTGCTGGTGTGTGCGCGGATGACCCGCGGCGATGGCGCCGTCCTGCTCGAGCAGCGTCCGACGGGTGGGCTGTGGGGCGGACTGTGGCAACCGCCAACGGTGGAGAGCGCCGATGGCGAGTCGCTGGGCGCCGCCGCGGCCGCCGAGTTGCTCGGCCTCGGGGTGGCGGTCATGCCCGCGGGCGTCGTGCCGTTCGCGACCACGCATCGCTCGATCCGCTTCGTGGTGTTCGAAGCCAAGGTCCGCGGCAAGGGGGCTGCGCTCGGGGTCCATGGCCGACGGTGGGTCACGCCGCGCGAACTGCCGGAGTTCGCCCTGTCGAACGCCGCGAAGCGCGTGCTCGACCTGTGACCGCCGTCACGCGAGCGCGCGCTCGAACATCGCCGCCGCCCGCAGGAGGGTTTCCTCGTCGAACGCCTTCGACTGGAGCTGCAGGCCGATCGGCAGCCGCTTGCCGCCCTCGTCGGCGAAGCCCGCGTTGATCGAGATCCCCGGGATTCCCGCGATGTTCGTGTTCACCGTGTACACGTCGCACAGGTACATCGACAGCGGGTCCTTCATGCCGCCGATCGGGAAGGCGGGAATCGGACTCGTCGGCCCGAGGATCACGTCGCACTTCTCGAACGCGCGGTCGAACTCCCGCTTGATCAGGCTGCGCACCTGCAGCGCGCGCTTGTAGTACGCGTCGTAGTAGCCCGAACTCAGCACGTAGGTGCCGAGCAGGATGCGCCGCTGCACCTCGGGGCCAAAGCCCTCGGCGCGCGACTTCGAGTAGAGCATCTCGAGATCCTCGCCCGGCGCGAGCTTGGCGCGGTGGCCGTAGCGGATGCCGTCGTAGCGCGCGAGGTTGCTCGACGCCTCCGCGGGCGCGATCACGTAGTAGGTCGAGATGCCGATGTCGGTGAGCGGGAGCTCGACATCGACGATCTCGGCGCCAAACGCCTTGGCGGCGGCGATCGCGCGCTCGTACGCGGCGGCGACCGCCGGGGCGTTCGCGGGAGACTTGTATTCGCGCGGGATTCCCACGCGCAGCTTCGCGAGCGGTTCGCGCACCCTCGCGGCGAGCGGCTCGTGCGCGACATCGGCGGTGGTCGAGTCGTTGGGATCGCGGCCGACGAGCGTGTCGTACACGAGCGCCGCATCCTCGACCGTGCGGGCGAACGGACCGATCTGGTCGAGGCTCGAGCCGAAGGCCACGAGTCCGTAGCGCGAGACGCGCCCGTACGTCGGCTTGAAGCCCACGCAGCCACAGAGCGCGGCGGGCTGGCGGATCGAGCCGCCAGTGTCGGAGCCGAGCGAGGCATCGCAGAAACCAGCCGCCACGGCGGCGGCGCTGCCGCCCGAGCTTCCGCCGGCGACGCGCGTCGTGTCGTGGGGATTCTTCGTCACGCCAAAGGCACTGTTCTCGGTGGACGAACCCATGGCGAACTCGTCCAGGTTCGTCTTGCCGATGAACACCGCGCCCGCCGCCGCGAGCTTCCCGATCACCGTCGCGTCGAAGGGCGACCGGTAGTTCGCGAGCATCCTCGACGAGCAGGTCGTCTTGCCCTCGCGCATCACGATGTTGTCCTTGATCGCGAGCACCGCGCCCGCGAGCGGACCCGGATCGCGCCCCGCCTTGACGGCAGCATCGACGGCATCGGCCTGCGCGCGGGCGGCGTCGGCATGGAGCTCGTTGAAGGCGTGGATCTCGGGCTCTCGCCTGGCGATCTCGGCGAGATACGCCTCGACGCGGCTGCGCGCGGTGACCTTGCCGGCGCGGACATCCGCGCAGATGCCGGCGAGCGGCTGCAATGCGGACGACTGGCTCATGCGCCACCTCCGTCGCCCAGCACCTTGGGAACGGCCAGGTAGCGGTCCTCGACGGCCGGGGCGTTCCTCAGGAGGTCCTCCACCGGCATCGCCGCCTTGGGCTCATCGTTATCGAGCCGGTTCACGATGCGCAGCGGATGCGCCATCGGCTCGACGCCCTCGACGGGCACGGCCTGGAGCTTGGCGATGTGGCCCAGGATCGAGCTGAGCTGCGTCCGAACGGGGCCAACCTGCGAATCCGGCAGGCTCAGGCGCGAGAGCTTCGCGATCTTCTTGATATCCGCATCCGTGAGGGCTTCCGACATGCGCGCAAAGGTAGCAGACGCAGGGCGAAGCGCGCGGTTGGCGGCAGCGGAAGATCGGCGGAACCTATAGTGCCCGACTCTCCCGAGCGCACGATGTCCGAACCAGAACCCACCGCGCCCCCATCCGCCGCACCCCGTCTCCCGCTGTCCGCGCTCCTCTTCCGCGTCGTCGTCTGCACGGCCCTGGTGGCGGCAGGCGGCGCCGTCGTGGCGGCCCTCGTTGCGACCGCTCCCGACGCCGGGCGCAACGCCGAGAAGGCGCCTCCTCCACGCATCGCCGTCATCGAGGTGCAGCCGCTCCCCGTCGAGCGGTTCGTGCGCGCCTACGGCACGGTGCGCGCGCTCGACACCGCCGATGTGCCCGCGCGCGTGCAGGCGGTCGTCGCCGCGCTGGCCCCGGCGTACGTCGCGGGCGCGAGCGTGCGCAAGGGCGATCTCCTCGCGGAACTCGACGCGCGCGACTTCCTGCAGCAGGTGGCCATGGCCGAGGAGGTCATCCGCGCCATCGACGCGCAGAAGGCGCTGCTCGACACCCAGGAGCGTGCCGCGAGCCGCGCCGCCGAACTCGCCGTGACCGATCGCGAACTCGCCGCCGCCGATCTCGCCCGCGTGGAGCGCGCCGCCGCCGAGGGCGCCGCGCAGCCGCGCGAGGTCGATCGTTCGCGGCAGATGCTCATCGCCGCCACGCGCGCCGAGGTGCTGGCCGACGACGCGCTCGCGCAGCTGGCGCCGCGGCGCCAGGCACTGGTGGCGCAGCGGGCGGGCGAGTCGGCCCGGCTCGAGCTCGCGCGTCTTTCCGCCGAGCGCTGCCGCATCACCGCGCCGATCGACGGCGTCCTCCAGAGTGCGGCGCTGCGCACGGGCGAGTCGGTCATGCCGGGAGCGCTCGTGGCGCGGGTGGTCAATCTCGCGCGCATGGAGATCCCGCTGCGGGTGCCCGCCTCGAGCCGCGCCCTCGCGCCGGTGGGCGCGCGCGTCGAGTTGGTCGACCGCGCAGGCGAGTCGATCGCGATTGGTTCGGTCGCGCGTATCGCGCCCGAGGACGACCCGGCCTCCCGCACCACGACTGTGTTCGTCGACATCGAACAGGATCCCACTGCGGCCTCGATGCTCGCGGCCGGCGCGTTCGTCGAGGCGCGCATCGCGCCCGGAGGCTCGGTGCCACGCATCGTCGTCCCGCGCCGGTCCATCCGCGACGAGCGCATCTCGGTCGTGGAGAACGGCCGCGTGCGCGTGCGCCGCGTCACCGTCGACTTCCGGATCCCCGAGGCCCCGGAGGGCGCTCCGCTCGCCGACGCCGACTGGGCAGTCCTCGCCGATGAACTGCCTGCGGGCACGCTCGTCGTGGTCGACGGCTCGCGCAGCCTCGTCGAGGGGCAGGAGATCGAGCCGGTGCGGACCTCCGTCGGGGGCGCGCGCTGATGGTTCGCTCGCTCGTCGACTTCTGCGTGCGCCGCAGCGTGCCCGTCACGCTGCTCATGTGGACGCTGCTCATCGGCGGCGCGGTGGCCCTCGCGTCGATGCGCCGCGAGTTCTTTCCCGAGACCGCGCCGCAGGCCGCCCGCATCGTGCTCGTCTACCCCGGCGCCTCGCCCAAGGAGATCGAGGAGTCGATGGCGCGCAAGATCGAGGACCGCGTCGTCGACGTCGAGGGCGTCGACCGCATCGAGACGCGGCTCTCCGAGGGCACGGGCGGCATCACCGTCAAGCTCAAGGCGGGCACCGACGCCGACAAGGCCATCGAGGACATCCGCCTCGCCATCGAGCAGATCAACGACCTGCCGCCCGAGGCTGAGCGCGTGCGCGTGTTCGACTTCAAGCCGAACTTCCCGACCATCATGGTCACGCTCGCGTCCGATGCGGGCGAGGAGTACATCAAGCGCGAGCTGCGCGCCATCCGCGACGACCTCAAGTCCCTCGACGGCATGGGCACGCTCGTGGAGATCGGGCTCCGTCCACGCGAGATCCATGTCGATGTCGACCCGAGCGCACTGTTGCGCCACGGAGTGCGACTGTCGCAGGTGGCCGACCTCGTGACCGCGGCCATGGCCGAGGTGCCGGGCGGCACCGTGCGCACCGACGCCGCCAACCTCGCCATCCGCACCGTGGGCAACGAGGAGAACATCGCCGCCATCCGCGCCATCGTGCTGCGGAGCGCGGTCGATGGATCCAGCCTGCGTCTCGGCGAGATCGCGGAGATCCGCGAGGAGTTCGAGGACATCCCGCAGGTGCGCCGCTTCGGCGGCAAGCCCGCGGGCACGCTCGTGGCCTTCAAGGAAGGCGACGAGGACGCCGTGGAGATCGCCGAGCTCGTGCGCGGCTACGTCGCCGGTCGCAACGGCCAGCCGCCGCGCGACTGGATGCGCGACCGCATGCTCACCACCTCGTGGGAGCGTGGATACGAGCTCGGCCGCTCCCGCCCGCCCGTCGACGGCGCGCTTGCGCAGCACAACGACCTCGCGCGCATCATCGAGGGGCGCTTCGAGCTCCTCTCGACCAACGCCGTGCAGGGCGCGATCCTCGTGTGCATCGTGCTGCTGCTCGGACTCAACCGCGTCGCGAGCTTCTGGGTCATGGTCGGCATCGTGATTGCCATCGCCTGCACGCTCATGTTCATGCAGGCCACGGGGGTCACCCTCAACCTGATCACCATGTTCGGCCTGCTCATCGTGCTCGGCATGCTCGCCGACGACGCGATCGTGATGAGCGAGAACATCCTCAAGCGCCACAAGGAGCTGGGCGAACCGCCACTCACCGCCGCGGTCAACGGCGTCACGCAGGTCTTCTGGCCGGTGGTCGGCAGCGTGACCACCACGATCGTGGCGTTCGTGCCGCTGGTCTTCATCAAGGGCAACATCGGCGAGCTGCTGGGGAACCTCCCGACGGTCGTGCTCATCGCGCTCGCGGCGAGCCTGTTCGAGGCCGCGTTCATGATGCCCAACCACATGGCGTGGGCGCTGGTTCGTGAGGAGCGCAAGGCCGTGCGCGGCGGCTCGCGTGTGGACCGTTGGCTCAAGCCGCTCGCGGATTTCCGCGAGCGCGCGATCGAGCGGGTCCTCGACGCCTACGAGCGCGCCGTGCGCTGGTGCCTGCGCGAGCGCTACATCGTGCTGTCGGCCACCGTGGCGCTGCTGCTCGGCTCAACGGGCATGGTCTTCGGCGGCCGCCTTGCGTTCGTGTTCCTGCCGGCCGACGACACCGAGACCGTGATCGTGGACTTCGAGCTCCCGATCGGCTCCACCATGGCGCAGACGAGCGCCGTGGCCAAGCGCGTCGAGGACGCCGCGCGCGCGCAGCCCGAGGTGCAGGCGCTCACGGCGAGCCTCGGCAGTTCGGTCGACTTCGAGACCGGAGCCACCAACGCCGCGGCCACGCACATCGGGCAGATCTTCCTCGAGCTCTCGCCGGTCGAGTCGCGCAACCGCCGCAGCGCCGAGGTGATCGACTCGATCCGCGCCGCAGCGGGTGCACTCGACGAGGCCGAGACGGTCAAGTTCCAGGAGGTCTCGGGCGGCCCCGCGGGCGCCGACATCTCCTATGAGGTCCGCGGCGCCGACGACGCGCAGGTCGACGAGGCGATCGCGCGCATCAAGGCCGCTCTTGCGGGCTTCAGCGGCGTCAAGGACATCTCCGACGACGCCGACGACGCCCAGCGCGAGCTGCGCATCGCACTGACCCCGGCCGCGCTCGCCATGGGCTTCACCACGCTCGATGTGGCGCGGCAGATCCGCTCCGCGGTGTTCGGCGTCGAGGCGCACACCTTCAGCGAGGACCGCGAGGATGTCGATGTGCGCGTGCAGTTCGACCGCCGCGCGCGCCGCAGCCTCGCCACGCTCGAGGAACTCTGGCTGGTGTCGCCGGCGGGCGTGTCCATCCCGCTCGCCGAGGTGGCCGATGTGCGCGAGGGCCGCGGCTACTCCACCATCCGCCGCGTCGACCGCGCCCGCACCGTCACCGTGAGCGCCGACTGCGACGACGCCACCAACCCCGAGATCGTGGCGCGGGCCATGGCGCCCGAGATCGAGACGATCACCAAGGCGCTCCCCGCGATCGGCATCGACGCCGCGGGCCGCCAGAAGGACCTCGTCGATGCCTTCGCCAACTTCCCGCTGGCACTCGCCGCCGCGTTCCTCGGCATCTACGTCATCCTCGCGTGGCTCTTCGAGAGCTACCTGCAGCCCCTCGCCGTCATGCTCGCCATCCCGTTCGGCATCATCGGCATCGTGTGGGGGCACCTCCTCCTCGGCTTCGACATGACGTTCCTGTCGCTCATCGGCTTCGTCGCCCTCGCGGGCGTCGTGGTCAACAACTCGCTCATCCTGGTGGAGTTCTCCAACGAGATGCGCGCCAAGGGCGTGCCGCTGCGCGAGTCGCTCGCGCGCGCCGGCCGCCTGCGCCTGCTGCCGATCACGCTCACCACCGTGACCACGCTCGCGGGTCTCTCGCCGCTCATGCTCGAGCAGAGCTTCCAGGCGCGGTTCCTCATCCCCATGGCGATCTCGCTGGTGTTCGGGCTGATGAGCTCGACTGTGCTCACGCTGTTCGCGCTGCCCGCGGTGCTGGTGGTGTTTGACGACATCGCGCGGGTCTTCCGCCGCCTCTGGCACGGCCGCGACATCGAGCCTGAACAATCGCTCGCTACACTCGCCACCCATGAAGCGCGAGCCTGAAATCCGTCGGTTCGAGATCCCGCGCGAGATGGTCGTGGCGGGCGTCGATCTCGGTGGCACCAACATCCAGGTGGGCATCGTGGCCGCCGACGGCCGCGTGCTCGGGCGCTGCAAGCGCAAGACCAAGGCGCACGAGGGCCGCGACGAGGTCGTGCGGCGCGTGGTCGACTCGATCCAGCGCGCCCTCGACGAGGCGCGCGTGCCGCGCGACCGGCTCTACGCCGTGGGCGTGGGCGCGCCCGCGGTGGTCGACTTCGACAAGGGGCTGGTGGTCAAGGCAGGCAATCTCGGCTGGGACGATGTTCCCCTGCGCGCGATCCTCAGCGAGCAGCTGCGCGTGCCCGTGGCGCTCGACAACGACGCCAACTGCGCCGCGTGGGGCGAGGCGCAGCTGGGCGCCGCCCGTGGCCGCGACCACGCGCTCGCGGTGTGGGTGGGGACGGGCGTGGGCGGCGGACTCGTCCTCGGTGGCCAGGTCTGGCGCGGCCCGCGCCTGACTGCGGGTGAGATCGGCTACGCCGTCCTCTTCCCCGGTGGCCAGCCGGGCATGATGACCGTCGAGGACGTCTGCTCGCGCACCGGCATCGTGAACGCGCTGCGCCGGCTGCTTCCCGCGTATCCCGAGAGCGCGCTGCACCGGATCCTGGCCGAGAAGGCCGACGAGTCGGGTGCCATCAGCTCCTCGATGATCGCCCGCGCCTACGAGAAGGACGACGAACTCGTGCGCAAGGTGGTCGACCGCAGCGCCGAGCTCCTCGGTGGCGCGATCGCCAACATGGTCACCGTGCTCTCGATCGACTGCGTCGTCCTCGGCGGCGGCGTGACCGAGGCGCTCGGCGAGCCGTATGTCGCCCGCGTCCGCAAGGGGTTCGAGCGCGCGGTCTTCCCGCCGAGCCTCCGCAGGATCGACTTCGTGGCCAGCACGCTCAACGACGACGCGGGCATGCTGGGCGCAGCGATGCTGGTGTAGGCCCGTGGCGCCCGCGCGCGGACGCCGCACTACACTCCACCCATGCCTTCGCTCGCCGATGTCACCCGCGCCCTCGGAGAGATCGCACCGCTCCACCTCGCCGAGCCGTGGGACAAGGTCGGGCTCCTGATCGCCGGCGACGGCCGCGCCGTCACGCGCGCGCTGCTCGCGATCGACCTCACGCCCGAAGTGCTCGCCGAGGCGATCGCCGCGCGCGCCGAACTCGTGGTCGGCTACCACCCGCTCCTCTTCAAGCCGCTCGACCGCCTCGACGGCGCGACCTGGCAGGGCAGGGTGGCGCTCGACGCCGTGCGCGCGGGCATCGCCGTCTACTCGCCGCACACCGCGCTCGACGCGGTCGCCGGCGGCATCAACGACTGGCTCGTCGAGTGCGTCGCGGGCGGCGCGGCGGGCGCCACCGACATCCGCGCACTTCAACCCGCCGCCGCGCGCGGAGCCAACACGCACAAGATCGTCACCTTCGTGCCCGAGTCGTCGCTCGAGCCGGTCCGCACCGCGCTCGCCGAGGCCGAAGCGGGCCAGATCGGCGCCTACACGCACTGCTCGTTCACGAGCCGCGGCGAGGGCACCTTCTTCGGCGGCGAAGGCGCGAACCCCGCGGTCGGCAAGCCCGGCCACCTCGAGCGCGTGGGCGAGATGCGCCTCGAGATGTCGTTCCACAAGCGCGACCTCGGCGCGATCGTCGCCGCCCTGCGCGCGGCGCATCCGTACGAGGAGCCTGCGTTCGACATCTTCAGCCTCGAGGCGCCGCCGGCCGACCCGCGCGTGGGCGCTGGTCGGGTCGCACGGCTTGCGCGGCCCACGATGGCGGCCGAAATCGCGGCCCGGCTTGAGCCGGCACTCGGATGTGGTCGAATCCAACGATCGAGGAACAGCCCGGGCCAACCGCGCACGCACGAGCGCTTCGCCGTGTGCGCGGGCAGCGGGGCGAGCCTCCTCGAGGCGGCCGCGGCCCAGGGCGCGACCCTCTTCGTGACCGGCGAGCTGTCGCACCATGATGTGCTCCGCGCGCACGCCCTCGGCCTCGAGGTCCTCCTCGCAGGCCACACCAACACCGAACGCGGCTACCTGCCGCGGCTGGCATCGGCGCTGGCGGCGACGGCGGGCATCGAGTGCGTGGTGTCGACGACGGATCTCGATCCCCTCGGGTGACTCCACTCCATTGGTGCCCCACACCAAAATCGCGCGATCTTCATGCTCGGCGGTTGAAAGGTTGGCCCCAGCGGGGCACTATCCCTGTGTTCAGTTCCGGGGCGGCTCTCGCCCCACGGCGGTTTCAGCCACATCCAGCCACAGGAGGGCTTGCATGCTGAACGACCATGTCTCGGTCCCGAAGGGCACGGACGCCGCCTTCGGCGTATCCCCGGATGCACGCAACGCCTCGATGCGCGACGGCGCCGTCGGGCGAAAGCACTTCGTCCTCGACACGAACGTGCTCCTGCACAACGCGCAGTCGATCTTCAAGTTCGCCGAGCACGAGGTGGTCATTCCCCTCGCGGTGATCGAGGAGCTCGACACCTTCAAGAAGAACAACGACGAGACGGGCCGCAACGCCCGCACCGTCACCCGCGCGCTCGACCGGCTCCGCAGCCAGGGCGCGCTCTTCGAGGGCGTCGTGTGGAAC
>CAIOCH010000013.1 GCA_903856525.1 uncultured bacterium
ATCAGGTCTATGCGGGCCAGATCGTCGGCGAGCACAACCGCGACAACGACCTGGTGATCAACATCACCCGCATGAAGCCACTCACCAACTTCCGCGAGACGAGCAAGGACCAGACCGTCGTCCTGCGCGGCGCGCGCGACTACTCGCTGGAGGCGGCGCTCGAGTACATCGAGTCCGACGAGCTGGTGGAGGTCACCCCGACCTCGATCCGCATGCGGAAGCGCATCCTCGACGAGAGCGCACGCAAGCGCGCCGAGCGCGCCGAGCGCGACCGCACCGCCGCGGTGTCCTGATCCCGGGTCGACCGGGGGGGTGTTGCGGCCGTGGTCGCGCCACGCATCCGCGGCGCCGAATGGCCGCCCGCGTCCATGCAACGAGGCGGAGCCCGCGCTGCCGCGAGGCGCCTTTTTCCACGACGCACCCGCGTCCGAAAACCGTGTACGCTCCTCGGCGCAAGGATGCACCCATGGCTGTTTTCGTCCAGAAGTTCGGCGGTACCTCGGTCGGCGATCCCCAGCGCATCGCGCGCTGCGCGGCGCGCGTGAAGCAGCGTGTCGATGAAGGGCACCGGGTGGTGGTCGTGGTGAGCGCCATGGGCCACGCCACCGACGAGCTCATCGAGCTCGCGGGTCGGGTGACCGCGCGGCCGTCGCGGCGCGAACTCGACATGCTGATGGCCACCGGCGAGCAGGTGTCGGTCGCACTGGTGGCGATGGCCCTCGAGAAGATCGGCGTCGCCGCCACGAGCCTGACCGGCGGGCAGGCCGGGATCCTCACCGACGGCAACCACGGTCGCGCGCTCATCAGCGAGGTGTCCCGCGCGCGCCTCGACGAGGAGCTCGGCTTCGGCCGCGTTCCCGTCGTCTGCGGCTTCCAGGGCGTCTCGCGGAGCGGTGAGATCACGACGCTCGGCCGCGGCGGCTCCGACACGACGGCGGTCGCCCTCGCCTCGGCGCTCAAGGTCGCCGAGACCGGCGGGTGCTGCGAGATCTTCACCGATGTCGACGGCGTGTACACCGCCGATCCCCGGCTGGTGCCGACGGCATCGAAGCTCGCCCGAATCAGCTACGAGGAGATGCTCGAGCTCGCGCTGCTCGGCGCGCAGGTGATGCACCCGCGCGCCGTGCTCTTCGGCGAGCGCTACGGCGTCCCGATCCATGTCCGACACAGCCAGCGCCCCGACGAGGGGACGATGATCTGCAGGGAGACTCCCGAGATGGAACAGATGATGGTGGTCGGCGCGGCACTCAAGCGCGACCTCGGCCGCGTGAGCCTGCGCCGCATCCCGAACAACCCCGGCGTGCAGGGGATGCTCTTCGACGCGGTCGCGAAGGCGGGGATCCTCGTCGACGACATCGTGCAGACGGAGTTCGGCGAGATCGCGTCGATCTCGTTCACGGTCGACCACGGCGATCTCGCCGATGTGAAGATCGCCGCGTCGCAGGTACTCGACCGCGTCGGCACCGGCGAACTCGCGATCGAGATCGGGCTTGCCAAGATCTCGGTGGTGGGGACCGGCATGAAGACCCATGTCGGCGTCGCGAGCCGGATGTTCACCGCCCTCGGAGACGCGGGCATCCCGATCCACAACATCACCACGAGTGAGATCAAGATCTCCTGCATCCTCGGCAAGGAGCACGCCGAGCGCGCGCTCGCGATCGCGCACGAGGCGTTCGGACTCGATCGCCTCGCCGCAGGCACCGCCGCCGCAGGCGCCGCAGCGCGATAGCCGGGACGGTCTGTGCGGGCAGGTCCGCGTTGGCGGACCATGGAATTGGCCCGCTCCGCGACGCGCGCACTTGGATGGCGGGGGCGTGCGGGTACATTCCACCGACGGCAATTCCGCCGGCCCGGGCAGCACCATGGATCCAGGCGAGCAGCACCTCGCGACGGACTTTCTCTTCGGAAGCGTGGACAAGGGGGCCCAGTCTCCTCCTCCGCGCGTCCGCGGTGTCCGCTTGGACCGCCTGATCGGCGAGGGTGCGTTCGGCGTGGTGTGGCAGGGGGAGCAGTTCGAGCCCGTGGTGCGCCCGGTCGCGGTGAAGATCCTGCGCATCGGCTCGCTCGGGTCCAACGCCCTCCGGCGCTTCGAAGCCGAGAAGCTCGCGCTGGCGCGGCTCGAGCATCCGCACATCGCCCACATCCTCGACGCGGGCAACACCGCCGA
>CAIOCH010000014.1 GCA_903856525.1 uncultured bacterium
ATCCGAGGTAAGCTCGCTGCGCATTTTGCCGACGATGTCGCCATCGCTGCAGTGACCCGCCGCGTCAGCGCCAGGCAAGGCGCGAGCCATATCGCTGCGCTCAACAAGGACAACGCAGGTGTCATGCGCGATGCCGGGCTTCTTCCGCACCCACCTGCTCGATCACATGCGGGCGCCGCCGGAGGAGAACCGGCTCGCGCACCGGATCATGGACAACTCGGGTCACGATCCCGACGAGGCGGCACTGGCACGCGCCGTGGCGCTGACCGCCGAGTACTCGGGGTCGCCGCTCGTGTGGCGCGTGGCGGCGCACCTCCACATCCTGGCCGACCGCAGGGACGACGCGCACCGCATCGCCCAGCGCGCGCTGTCGCGCCTGCCCAGCGATTCCGCGATCGGCAAGCTGGCCACCGAGACCGCCATCGCGGCGGGTCGCGTGGACGACGCCGCCTCCGCGGCGCTCGCCTGGCGCAAGATGGCAACGGCGGAGTCGTTCGAGGTCGATGTGGCGCGCGCCACCATCGAGCTCCTGCAGCGGCGGCCGCAGCGCGGCTACGAGCTGCTCAAGCCGATCGCGCGCGACATCCTCACGCGCTCGGGCGATGCCGGACCGGCACGCGTGCTCGTTGCCTGCGCCGTGCAGGCGGGCACATGGCGCGAACTCGAACCCGAACTGGCGTCCTTGTCGGCGGTCCGCCGCGGCGAGGCACTCGGTGCCTGGCTCGAGGCGGCGCAGGGCCTCGGATACGACTCGGCGGTGCCGGCGGTCGAGGCGGTGGAGCGCAACGTGGGTGATCGGTCAACCGAGGGCGGCACCATCGCAACGGCCGCCTGCATCGCGGCCTGGACGGCTCTCTGCCGCGAGGGCGTGGCGGACGCCTGCGACCGCGCGCAGCGGCTGCTGGACGGATTCGACTCGCCGCTCGTGCCGAAGGCGATCCTCGTCGCCGACCTCGCGTCGGCGCGCGGCGCGTCCGCCGAGGCAGCAGTGCAGTACCGCGCCATCTATGGGCCGGTGCTCATGGCCGCTGGAGTGTCTGCCGACGCGAACCTCCCGGCGGTCGCGGCCGATGCCGAGCGCAACGCCCGGCTCATCGAGGCGCTCCGCCGCACGCCGGTGGCGATCGTGGCCCTCACCAACGCCGCCGACAACGCGCTGCGGGCGCGCTCGGGCACTGCCGACGCGGTCGCACTTGCGGCGATCGCCGTTGCGGCCATCCCCAACGCGCCAGAGGCGATCGATACGCTGGTGCGCGCCCTCGTGGCCGAACGGCGGCTGGCCGAGGCCACCACGCGTGCCGCGTCCAATCCCGACGGCGTGCTCGCCGCGATCGCGCTCGCCGAGATCGAGGTGTCGCGCAACGCGCCATCCGAGGCGCGGCGTGCGCTCGCACGGCTCGAGTCGCGGGTGCAGTCGACCTTCGCTCCTCCACGCGCCCTCGGCGAGCGGATCGAGCGGCTGCGCCAGGCAGTGGGACGCATGGAGGTCGAGGCATCGGCAGGAGAGCGGGTTGAGGCGCAGGAAGTCGGATCCACCTCGGATCAGGGGAGCGGAACATGAACGGTCGACGCGGAATCATCCTCGCAGGCGGCAGCGGCACGCGGCTACACCCCATCACCAGAGGGCCGAGCAAGCAATTGCTGCCGGTGTACGACAAGCCCATGATCTACTACCCGTTGAGCACGCTGCTGCTCGCGGGCATCCGCGAGATCATGGTCATCACCACCCCGCACGACGCGCCCATGTTCCACCAGCTGCTCGGCGACGGCAGCGCCTGGGGCATCGATCTCCGCTTCGCGGTGCAGCCAAAGCCCGAGGGGCTGGCGCAGGCATTCCACATCGGCGCCGACTTCGTGGCGGGCCGGCCGAGCGCGCTGGTGCTCGGCGACAACATCTTCTACGCCACCGATTTCCAGCGGCGCCTACGCATCGCCAGCGCCCAGGACAAGGGCGCCACGGTGTTCGCGTACCACGTGGCCAATCCCGAGGCCTACGGCGTGATCGAGTTCGACCGCGACCAGCGCGCCCGGTCGATCGAGGAGAAGCCCAAGCAGCCGAAGTCGAACTACGCGGTCACGGGCCTCTACTTCTACGACAAGGACGTGGTCGACATCGCGCGCGCCGTCAAGCCCTCGTGGCGCGGCGAGCTGGAGATCACCTCGGTCAACCAGGCCTACCTCGAGCGGGGCGACCTCGATGTCGAGCTCCTCGGCCGCGGCAGCGCCTGGCTCGACACCGGGACCTTCGACACACTTCTGCAGGCGGCGCAGTTCGTGCAGACGCTCGAGGCGCGGCAGGGCCTGCGCATCTGCTGCCCCGAGGAAATCTGCTGGCGCAACGGCTGGATCGACGATGCCCAACTCGAGCGGCTGGGCTCCGAGATCGGCAAGAGCCAGTACGGGCAGTACCTGCTCAAGCTGCTGAAGCACCGCGACTGAGGCGCGCCATGGATGTGATCCCCACCGAGATCCCCGATGTGCTCGAGATCGCGCCCAAGGTGTTCGGCGACGAGCGCGGCTTCTTCCTCGAGACATGGAACGAGCGTGCCTTCGCCGCGGCCGGCATGACGGCGCGCTTCGTGCAGGACAACTGGAGCCGCTCGCGGCGCGGCATCCTGCGCGGACTGCACTACCAGCTCGAGCAGACGCAGGGCAAGCTGGTGCGCGTGGCCCGCGGCTCGGTGTTCGATGTCGCGGTCGATCTGCGGCGCGCGAGCCCGACCTTCGGAAAGTGGACTGGGCGCGTACTGAGCGGGCGCAACATGCGCGCATTGTGGATCCCCCCGGGATTCGCGCACGGATTCCTCGCCCTCGAGGACGACACCGACTTCGTCTACAAGTGCACCGACCTGTGGGCGCCGCAGCATGAGCGCGTGATCGCGTGGGATGACGCCGAGATCGGCATCGACTGGCCGCTCGCCGACATCGGAGGAGCAGCCGCGGTGCAGGTGTCCGACAAGGACCGCGCGAAGGCCGTGCGGCTGCGCGACGCGGAGGTGTTCGCGTGAGCGGCGGGGCGTCTCCGTCGACGGTGGCGGTGCTCGTCACGGGCGCGGGTGGTCAGCTGGCCACGGAGCTCGTGCGCACGGCGCCGGCGCACATGCGGGTGACGGCCCTTTCGGCCGAGCAGCTCGACATCACCGACGCGGCGCGCGTCGACGCGGAGGTCGCTGCCTGCCGGCCCGCGATCGTGATCAACGCCGCGGCGTACACGGCAGTCGATCTCGCCGAGCGGGATCCCGAGACCGCGGACCGGGTGAATCACCATGCCGTACGCGTGCTTGCCGAGTCGTGCGCCGCCGCGGGGGCGCGCCTGGTGCATGTCTCCACCGACTATGTCTTCGACGGCCGCGCTCATCGGCCGTACCGCATCGATGACGCGACCAACCCGCTGTCGGTGTACGGGCGCAGCAAGCGCGACGGCGAGGTCGCGGCGCTCCGGGCGTCGTCCGATGCACTGGTCGTGCGCACGGCCTGGCTGTACGCCGCGCACGGCCGCAACTTCATGCACACGATGATCCGCCTCATGCGCGAGCGCGACGAGGTGCGCGTCGTGGCCGACCAGATCGGCACGCCGACCACCGCCCGCGGCCTGGCGCAGGCGCTCTGGGCGCTCGGCGTGTGCGGTGCGTCGGGCATCCACCATTGGACCGACGCCGGTGTGGCCAGCTGGTACGACTTCGCCGTGGCCATCCGCGAGGAGGCAGCCGCCGCGGGGCTCGGCACCGGGCGGGCGCGGGTGACGCCGATCCGCACCGAGGACTATCCGACGCCTGCCGCGCGACCCGCGATGGGCGTCCTCTCCAAGGACGCCACCTGGGCCGTGCTCGGCGGCGCGGGAGCACACTGGCGCGACGGCCTGCGCGAGACCATCCGCGAAGTCGCCGCCGCGACTCATGCGGAGGCCGCGGGATCGTCGACGAAGGGGGCAGCATGAGCACGGACCGACAGACTCTCCTCGTGACCGGCGGCGCCGGGTTCATCGGCGCGAACTTCGTGCGCCAGCGGCTCGCGCAGCGGTCCGACGAGCGCATCGTGGTGCTCGACGCGCTCACCTACGCGGGCAATCGGCGGAACCTCGCGGGGATCGACCCCGACCGCTGCGAGTTCGTGCATGGCGACATCCGCGACACGGCGCTCGTCGAGCGCCTGCTGCGCGAGCACGGCATCCGCACCCTCGTCCACTTCGCCGCCGAGAGCCATGTCGACCGCTCGATCAGCGGCCCCGATGCCTTCATCGACGCCAATGTCATCGGCACGCACTCCTTGCTCAAGGCGGCGCGCACGGTGTGGCTCTCCGGCTCCGGCGTGCCGCACCGGTTCCATCACGTGTCCACCGACGAGGTGTACGGTTCGCTCGGCCCCCACGACCCGCCGTTCGAGGAGACCAACCAGTACCAGCCCAATTCGCCGTACTCCGCCAGCAAGGCCGCGAGCGACCACCTCGTGCGCGCGTACCACCACACCTTCCATCTCGAGGTGACCACCACGAACTGCTCGAACAACTACGGGCCGTTCCAGTTCCCCGAGAAGCTCATCCCGCTCATGCTCGTCAACTGCCTGCACGGCAGACCGCTGCCCATCTACGGCGACGGCATGAACATCCGCGACTGGCTGCATGTCGACGACCACTGCCGCGGCATCACCCTCGCGCTCGAGAAGGGCCGTCCCGGCGAGGTCTACAACATCGGTGGGGAGAACGAGCGGCCGAACATCGAGATCGTGCAGCGCATCACCGGCGCGATCGACGCGGCCTTCGCCGCCGATCCATCGCTCGCCCCGCGCTTCCCGTCGTCGCCCGCCGCCGATGGCCGCGGGTGCTGGTCGCTCGTCACCTATGTCAAGGACCGTCCCGGCCACGACCGCCGCTACGCGATCGACCCCCGCAAGGCGCAGTCGGAGCTCGGCTACCGTCCGCACGAGACCTTCGAGACGGGACTGGCCAAGACGGTCGCCTGGTACCTGGCCAACGAACCGTGGTGGCGCGCGGTGATGGATGGTTCGTACCGCGATTGGCTCGAGCACCAGTACGCGGGACGGTAGCCCATGGCGATGGATGAACGCGTTCCCGGTTCGGATCACTACGATCGCGCGTACCTGAGCAACGGTCGCCCGTATTCGCTCGCGGTCCAGTGGGACGCCGTGATGGAGGTCGCCCCCGCGAGCGTGCTCGAGATCGGCGTCGGGACGGGGATCTCCGCCTTCGCGCTTCGCCGCGCCGGAATCACGGTGACGACGCTTGATGTGCAGGCGGCGCTGTCGCCGGACATCGTGGGGGATGTGCGGCGCATTCCCCTCTCGGACGGGGCGGTGGACGTCACGTGCTGCTGCCAGGTGCTCGAGCACCTTCCCCATGTCGACTTCCCTGCGGCGGTGCAGGAGATCCGTCGTGTCACCCGAAGGAGACTCGTGCTCTCGCTGCCTGACATCACCAGGACCATGGGCGTCGACCTCCGTGTGTCGGCGCGCGGGCTGTGGGGGTTCGAGTGGTCGCTCCCGGTACGCGAGCCAAGCCCCGACTGGCGTGCGGAGCGCCTGCGGACCATGGGGCACTACTGGGAGATCGGAGTCGACGGCATCCGTGCGCGCGGTATCCGGAGCGTGCTTCTCCGCCACGGGTTCGCCAGCGTGCG
>CAIOCH010000015.1 GCA_903856525.1 uncultured bacterium
CATCGGCGCGTGGCGGTCGTTCGGGAACTGGCCGGCGACGCACATCCGATCGCCGTCGAAGGCGCAGCCTCCATCGAAGGTGCCATCGGGGGGTTTCGCGTGGTTCGGCCTACGCGGCTGATGTCAGATTCCGTGCTGCACTTTTCTGACAGCAGATTTGCGGCGCTTCAGAACATCGAGAGGGCTGAGACCGGCCTCGGACGGAGTTCCACGCCTGCGAGACGGAGGCTGATCACGTCGCGGAAGCGCTCGCGGTTCCGGTACCCGCACGCCATCCGCTTGATCCGTTGAATCCGTGCGTTCGGCGACTCCGACGCCCCGTTCGGCCGATCGATCACGACCGCCTCGAGGAGCGCGGTGAACCGCGAACCGGGATCCGTCCACGGCGTCGTCGCCCGCACACGGCTTGCCGCACTTCGCGCAGCTCGCCTCGCCGCCGTGATCGACGAAGAACTCGACCGTGCCGACTGCGACGTCGAGGACCACTTCGAGGACCACTTCGAGGACCATTTCGAGGACCACGTCGGAGACGGGCGGGGTGCAGGCGTACCGGGGATACTGACGGAGCGGTCGCCCATGCCGCCAAGATGCGGGCGGGACGGATCACGGCGAAGCCTGTCAGGGTTGGGTGACCCACACGAAAGCCTGAAGACGCGAAAAATGGCCCACGCCGCGGTGTGGACGACCACCGCGACGCGGATCACAACATTGCGTGCACCTCGGTCCCCATCGAACGCGAAGGCTCAACCTTGTGGACGCACGATCGATCGATGAAGCGGTCGCTCTTCGGACCCGGTCAGATCCGTGGAGGAACCGCGCGCGATCCCGTATGAACGCCATCTCACGGTCGTGCTGCCCGGACCCGGAGACGAATCGGGCCCACCCCTTCGTGCGACGAAAGTCGAGGCCCGTGCAGAACTTGCGGCGGAATTTTCCCAAACCGTCACCCCGCACCGCGCGATGGCCCGTGATCCCCGGCCCGTAAGTCGCCATTCGGACTCAGAAGACAACCGACGCCCTGCGAGGCAGGACGTCGGTTGGTGGTGTGCGGTTCTTGATGCCCGGCTGCTGCCGATCGCCGCGTCTCAACGACGGCGACGCGCGAGAAGACCCGCGAGGCCGAGGAGCGCGATCGCGCCCGGTCCGGGAACGGTCATGAACATGTCGCGCTCGGAGCCGATGGCGGAGTAGGTCGTGGTCACCTGGCGGTCGAGGAGCGCCTGGAACGAGGCGTATTCGGCGATGCCCGTGATGTTGCCGCTGTTCGTGTTCGTGCGGTAGAACTTGCCGCCGTACGCCCAGAACGAGTCGCCGAAGCCGTAGGTGAGGCCGTAGTTGAACGACGTGCCGACGCCCGCGAGGAGGTTGGCGAACGACGAGTAGCGCGTCACCGACGTGCTGCCTGAGCCGGACGAAGTGTTGCGGTAGAAGTTGCCCTCGCTGTCGGCCCAGAAGTCGTCGTTGGTCGACCAGGTCTGCGACAGGTTGTGCGTGGAGATCACGTTGCCCGTGATCATGTTCGTCAGGTTGCTGCCGTACTGGTAGATCTGGTTGATCCCCGAACTGGTCTGGCTGGTGCGGTAGTAGTTGGTGCCGTCGGTGAAGAAGTAGTCGGCGGTGAAGGCCACGTTCGCGCTGAAGGGGAGCGAGGTGTGCGCATTCGCGGTGGCGGCGGACGCCATGTCCTGCATGGACGAGAACCCGTGCAGGATCGTGTGCTGGTTCCCGTTGACATAGCCGCGCATGAAGACGAGGTTCGCGTGCGCGGCGGACACGCAGGCGGCGGAGACGGCGATCGGTGCGAGCAAGAGGAGGGTGCGGTGCATGGCAGGGACTTCTCGGGAGTTCTCAAGGCGGCCACGCCAACGCCTCGCCGATGCTCGAAACAGCTCGGACGCAACGCGACAAGACAGCATGACCGCAGGGACAGGGACGATCGAAGGATGTAGGGACAGAACCTCACGGGCACGGCGCTGGGGACGAACCAACGGCTGCCGAGCCTGGTCGGATCGGACCTCCCCCGCGTGGACATGCGGAGGGTCGGTTTCGAACCCAGGCGTCGATGGAGATGTGCGACATCACAGGTCGGCCATGCAACCCAAGTCGATGAAAACGCTCAACGTGCCGTGGCCGGGTCCGAGATGGTGGTGGTCGCCCATGGGACCTCGCCATCGCCCACGCGGGTGCGCCGATCGCGCTCACATCCGCAACCAGCCGCGCGGGGCCGGGTCGCGGCTCACTCCTCGAGCTTGTAGCCGAGCTTTCGAATGGCCGCCGCGATCGCATCCCGCTGCTCAGCGGGCGCCACCACCTCGACCTCCTCGGCCGTGTGACTCGCCTTGCAGGCCGTCACGCCCTCCACCTTGGTCACCTTGTCCACGATCGCACCTTCACAGCCCTCGCAGTGCATGCCCTTCACGACGAGCTTGAACGCGACAGGCTGGGAGAGACTCGGCGCGGCGGGCTTCCCATCGCAGGACGCGAGCAGCGCGGAGACGAGCACGAGGGTGGAAGCGGTGGCGGTCGCGGTGAAGCGCATGCGTGGATCGTAGCCGCTCACGCCTGCGCCTTGAACAGCTTCGGATTCGCGAACCTCCCGCGCAGCACCTTCTCGGACGGCGCCTGCATCCAGTCCTCGAGCACCGATGCGTACACCGAGCGGAAGTCGACGCCGAACTTGAGATCGCCCTGGTCGAGGTCGGTGAGCGACGGATGGTTGCCCCAGACGCCTGGCTTTACGGCGGTCCCCACGAGGAACATCGGGGCCGCAGTCCCGTGATCGGTGCCGCCGGATGCATTCTGCTTGACCCGCCGCCCGAACTCGCTGAACACCATCGTGGTCACGCGCGCGTCGTTGCGCTGCTCCCGCAGGTCGCGCTGGAAGGCGTTGAGCGACTCGCCGAGCTGCCGCATGAGGTTGGCGTGCGTGCCCAGCTGGCCGCCATGCGTGTCGAAGCCGCCCATCGACGCGTAGTAGACGCGCGTGGGCATGCCGTCGCGGATCATGGCGCCGATCATCTTGAGCTGGTTGGCGAGGCCGTGCCCGGGATACGACACCAGCGGCTGCTTCGCCACCGCCGCTCGGATGCGGTCGCTCGACACCTGCGCATCGAGCGCGGTGCGCATGAGGAACGCCTTCTGCGTCTCCGCGGCGCCGTCGGCTGGAAAGCCGGTGGATCCCGTGCGGTTGAGCGTGTCGTACGGCTCCTTGAGCGAGCCATGGAGATCCTGCCCGTTCCAGCGGAAGAGCGACGCGCTCTCGAAGGCGATCGGCTTCTGCACATCGCC
>CAIOCH010000016.1 GCA_903856525.1 uncultured bacterium
CCGACGATGGCGTCCCTGAGCGAGCTTCTCTTCACCGCGCCCGCACCGTGGTTCACCATTCCGGCGCTGATCGGCACGGGCGGCTACCTGGTCAAGCTCGTGTTCGGCGTGGGTGACGACGACGGTGGGATCGGGGACGACGCCGGCTCTGCGGGTGGCCACTCCGACATCGGCTCGACGGCGCTCTCGCTGCATGGGCTCTTCACCTTCCTCATGGGATTCGGCTGGGGTGGCCTGGCCTGCCTGCACGCGCTCGAGTGGAGCGTGCTGGCGAGCGCCGCGGGCGGCTTCGGCACGGGATGCGTGTTCATCGGCCTGGTGGTGGCGGTCATGCGCAGCGCGCGGCGACTGCAGTCGAGCGGCAACATCGGCCTGGCGGAGCTCGTGGGCAACGAGGGCGAGGTCTACACGGCGATCCCCGCCGCGGGCAAGGGCGTGGGGCGCGTGCGCACCGTGCTCGGCGACCGTGAGCGGTTCGTGTCGGCATCGACCGATGGTGGCGAGATCGCCTCGCGCACGCGCGTGGTGATCGAGCGGGTGAACGGCGACAACAGCGTGCTCGTGCGACCACGGGACCGCGCTTCCGGGTGAGATGGGCGGCGACGGCCGCGGAAGGATGCACACATGGCACTGGAGATCGATGGACTGGCGGCGTTGTCGGCACTCGCGCAGGCGGGTGGCGTATCCGAAGCACTGTCGGGCGCCGTTTCTGGCGCGCCGCTCGTGATCCTGCTGGCCTTCGCGGGACTGCTCGTGGTGCTGGTGCCGGCGATCTTCATGGCGAGCCGGTACCGCCGCTGTCCCTCGAACCGCATCCTGGTGATCTTCGGACGCGTGGGTAGCGGGCGGGCCAGCCGCTGCCTCCACGGCGGCGGCGCGCTGGTGTGGCCGCTCATCCAGGACTGGGCGTTCCTGTCGCTCGAGCCCATGGTGATCGATATTCCGCTGACGGGTGCGCTCAGCCTGAACAACATCCGCGTGAATGTGCCGTCGACCTTCACCGTCGGCGTGTCGACCGACCCCGTGCTCATGAACAACGCAGCCGAGCGCCTGCTCAACCTCAACAGCACCCAGGTGCGGGACCAGGCGCAGGACATCATCCTGGGCCAGCTGCGCCTGGTGATCGCCACGCTCACCATCGAGGAGATCAACAAGGACCGCGAGAAGTTCATGACGCTCGTGAACGCGAACGTCGAGCAGGAGATCAACAAGATCGGCCTCGAGCTGATCAATGTGAACGTGCGCGACATCACCGACGAGGTGGGCTACATCGAGGCCATCGGCAAGCGCGCTGCCGCCGAGGCGATCAACCGCGCCAAGGTGGAGGTGGCGCAGCAGGAGCGCGACGGCGCGACGGGCGAGGCACTGGCGGTGCGCGAGCGCGAGGTGAGCGTGTCGAAGGAGCTCGCCGAGGCCGAGCAGGGCAAGAAGGCCGCCATGAGCCAGCAGCGCGCGGCGGTGGCGGCGCTCGAGGCGCAGGCGGTGTCGGCCGAGGTGGCGGCGCAGCGCGACCGCGAGGTGTCGATCGCGCAGCGGTCGGCGGAGACGATCGCCGCCAAGAAGTCGGCGGAGCAGGAGCAGCGCATCCGCGTGGCCGAGGCGGAGGCGGCGGCGGTGACGGGTGAGAACCTGTCGCGCGCCAAGATGGCCGAGGCGGAGGCGCAGCTCGGCGAGGTGCAGGCCGACAGCCGGCGCCGACGCGAGGTCGCGGCGGCCAAGGCGGCCGAGGCGATCCTGGTGGCCGAGCGCGAGCAGGA
>CAIOCH010000017.1 GCA_903856525.1 uncultured bacterium
CGCCGAGTTCGGCGCGGCCGCCATCGGCACCATCGCCGCTGCACTCGTGGCCCTGGCGTTCCGCGGCATGGGGTACGAAGTCTCGACGGCCATCCTCTCCCTTGCGGGACTCGTCACCCTGCTCCCCGGACTTTCGCTCGCGACCGCGATGACCGAACTCTCCACCCGCAACCTGGCCTCAGGCAGCGCACGGCTGATCGGAGCGATCACCACGCTCGTGGTCGTGGGCATGGGCGCCGGCATCGGCGAACGCGTGGCGGTGCTGCTCGGGCTGCCCGAGCACTCGTCGTTCGTCGTGCCCGTCACCCAATCGGCGTCGGTCAGCACGGGCCTGGTGGTAGCGCTCCTCGCGATCTCCAGTGGGCTCGCGATCGCCTTCCAGGCGCGACCGCGCCGCGCGGGTCTCGTGCTCGTGTCCTGCATCACGGGTTGGATCGCCGTGCGCACCGCCCGCGAGTTCGGCGGCGCGGAACTCGCCCCCGTGGTGGCCGCAGCGGCCATCGGCATGCTCGGAAACCTCTACGCGCGCGTCCGCCGCCGTCCGACGCTCGCGATCGTGCTGCCCGGCCTCGCGCTGCTGCTCCCGGGCAGCATCGGCTTTCGCGGCATGCAGGGCATCATGGCCAGCGACACCCTCGCGGGGCTCAACACCGCCATCAGCGCCCTCATCGTCGCCGCGTCGATCGCCGCGGGACTGCTCATCGCCAACGCGTTGCTGCCATCGCCGCGGCACGTGTAGGCACACACGACCTCACGGGGGTCCCCCCAGCCGCGTCAGCGGCATACACCCCCCAGCCGCGTCAGCGGCATACACCCCCCAGCCGCGTGAGCGGCATACACCCCCAAGCCGCGTCAGCGGCATACACCCCCCAGCCGCCTTAGCGGCATACACCCCACGCGTTGAGGAGGATCGCCAGATCCTGCC
The DNA here is from genome assembly GCA_903856525.1 of uncultured bacterium. Lineage (GTDB taxonomy): Bacteria > Planctomycetota > Phycisphaerae > Phycisphaerales > SM1A02 > QWPT01. The sequence goes on from CAIOCH010000017.1 coordinate 926, forward strand.
CACCCACGATGCCGTCGCAGTTGAGGTCGCCGGCGCCGGCCGCGCCCCAGTTGTTGAGGAGGATCGCGAGATCCTGCGCGTCGAGTGTGAACGGATCGCCCGCGAGATCAAAGCGGCAGGTGCCGTCGGGCCGGCTGAAGGGATCCGCGGGATCGCTGCACGCCGCCCGCTCGTCGCCGTCGCGGAAACCATCGCCATCGCGGTCAAGCGCCCGCAGCCCGGTGCCGTTCGGCACCAGCGTGTAGGTGACCACTGCGCCCTTGGCCGCCAGCGAATCCAGCGCCGCCAGCGTCGTGGTCTCGCCGGCGATATCGCTCTGGAACTCGCCCGCCTGCAGGAGGTACGACCGCTCCGCGCCTGCGGTGAGCGCCCGCGCAGTCAGCTCCGACTTGCCCGCATTGGCGATGGTCACCAGCTGGTTGCGCCGCGCGGCGCCGTTGGGGGTCGCGCCACCCATGGTCGCCTGCGCGCCCACCGATGCGTGCGTGCCCGTGTCGAACGAGAGCATGAACGCCGACACATCGCGGCGCTGCTGGTCGCCGGCAGCGCCCTGGGCGAAGTTGAACACGGTGAGCTTGAAGAAGTCGAACAGCGTGGGCACCGCGCCATCGTGGGTGAAGCCGAACCCGCGGTTGTTCGCTGGGGCGGTGAGCGCGTCGAAGCCCGTCTTCTCCAGCATGTTGCGCAGGTGGGGCACCTTCATGGCCTGCGGCTCGGCCAGCAGGTTGCCGCTGATGATGCTCGAGGTGCCGCCCGTGGGCATGGTGTGGCAGGTCACGCACTGCACGAAGTCGAGGTTGCCCGTGTTGAAGAGCTGCTCGCCCGTCACGGGGTTGCCGCCTGCGAGCGCCGTCCGCAGCGAACCATCGAGGTTGCGGTTGGGATTGGGCGGGAAGTCGATGCTCGCGAGGTACGCCTCCATGCGGTTCATCTCGGTTGCGGTGAAGTCGCTGTCCGCGCCGAGGAGCGCCGTGGCGGTGTGCGCGAACTCCGCGAAGTTGTTGCGGTCGCCGCGCCAGTGGAAGGGCTCCTGTCCCTCGAGGCCGATGAGCGTCTGCGTGGCCATCGGGCCCTTCATGGGATGCCAGTTGCCGCAGCTGCCGAGCTGCGCGGGCAGGCCGAGGTTGCACACCTCGTTGAACAGCTTCACCTGGCCTGCCGGCTCCCCGAGATCCCACGAGAGCTGGTCCATGCGCGCATCGACATGGCAGCTGGCACACGATGCCTGGCCAAGCCCCGAGGTCGCGTGGGTATCGAAGAGCAGCGGCCGACCGTTGCGGATGAACTGGGGGGTCGGATCGAAGAAGCGCACATCCCCGAGATGGGTGAGCGAGCTCTCGTCGACCACCGAGATCGAGCCCCCGAAGCGGTTGAGCGTGAGCAGACGCCCCCGCGCCGCGTCGAGCACGATGCCCGTCGGGCCCTCGCCCACGTTGCAGAGGCCGACGCGGGCGAAGTTCGCCATCGAGAACGCCACGAGATTGGAGGAGCCGAGGCCGGTGGCGTAGGCCCTCGAGCCATCGGCGCTGACGGCGACACCGCGCGGATCGCCGATCGACAGCATGCGCTGGAGCGGGGGGATCGTGCTCTGGGCGTCGTTGAGGTGCGGATTGAG
>CAIOCH010000018.1 GCA_903856525.1 uncultured bacterium
AGTGCCGCCTCATCGGGCGCCACGCGGCCGTCGGGGGTGGTCACGCCGTCGAGCAGCGCGATCGCTGCGGCGAGATCTGGCCGCGCCACGCTGGCGGCAGCGAGGCTGCGCTCGAGCATCGCCCGCGATCCCGGGTCACCCACCAGCAGTGCCGCTGCGACCGTCGTGGCGTCGGTGTTGTCGGGATCCGCCACGAGCGAACGCGTGAGCGCCTCGCGCGCCCGCGCCTTGTCGCCGGTTCGCAGGAGTGCGCGCGCGAGCAGGAGCTCGTGGCTGCCCGTCGACTTCCGTCGGACGAGGTCCTCGGCGATGCGCAGCGCGCTGTCGAGATCGCCGTATGCGAGCTCCACATTGGCACGCACCTCGTCGAGTCGGTCGCGATCGAAGCGCACGACTCCGGACTCGCCACCCGCGCGCTCAAGCGATGTCCTCGCCTCCGCCATGCGGCCGTCCCGTGCGAACAGCAGTGCCATCTCACGCTCGATGAGCAGCGCCTGCGCCGCGAGGTCGCCCCGCGGCGTGATGGCACCACTCGGCGCGGCAGCATCACGCCCGTTCGCCAACGGGGCGCTGAGCTCCGTGCGCATCGCCGCGAGGATCTGCTCCGCCGCGGCGACGTCGCCAAGCCGCTGGCGGATGCGGGCGAGGGCGATCGCGTCGACGACCTCCTTGCTGCGCCCGACGAGCTGCTCGCGGATCTGCGCGGCCTCGGCCAGCCGCCCCTGCCGCACCTTGAAGTCGGCCACGCTCCGCTTGGTCTGGAGGTCCTCGCCCACGACGGCGATGTAGGCCTCCAGCGCCTCCTCGGCCCCTTCGAAGTCGCCGATCTGCTGGAGTGCGTTCACGAGCTGCGGGTAGGTCGACACGGCGCCCGGCTCCGCCTCGATGGCGCGGGCGAGTAGACGCGATGAGCGTTCATACTGCGGTGGCGTCTGCCGCTCGAAGAGCGCGGCAAGCGTGGTGAGCACGCTGGCCGAGTCGGGCGAACGCATGGCTGCGGCGTCGAGCGCCGCGATCGACATCGCCAGCCGCGAGCGGTCCTCCGCATGGAACGCCATGTGCATGGCCGCCTCGGCCACGAGCACGCGCAGCGAGTCGGCGCCCAGGGCCTCGCGCATGAGGGTGATCGCCTGCGACACCAGCGCGTCGTCCGCCGACGCCCATGGCTCGGGACGCGACAGGACGAAGATCGCCGCCTCCAGCCCGGGATCGCGTGCGAGTTCCGCCGCCAGCCACTGCTCGAGCCCCTCGGGTTCGGCGAGCGGGCGCCGTGCCCGCTCGAGGGCGGTGCGCTCAGGTCCAGGCTCGGTCGCGGCGATGGCGCGATCGAGCACGCGGATGGCCGCGGTCGGATCATCCTGCGCCGCCAATCGCTCCGCGACCACGAGCGCCAGTTCGGCACCCTCGCGACCGGAGCCAAGCTGTGCATCCACGGAGCCGAGCAGCGCACCCTGCAGCGACGGATCGATGCTCGACGCGGCCTTGAGCGCGCGTGAGAACTTGCCGGAGCCGAGCCCTCCGAGCGCGGTCGCATCGGCGTCGAGGGCGCCCTCGAGGATGGCGCGCGCGGTCTGGCGATCACCACGGGCGAGGAAGACATCCGCCACCACCGGTGCGAGCGACGCAGGGCCGTGCACCGCATCCGGACCAGCGAGCGCGGCCCAGAACCGGCGCAGCGCCTCGGGCGAGTTCGTGCCGTAGACGCCACCCCGGGTGGGCGGCTGGTAGTTGGCCTCGAGCACGGCCGCCCAGGCCTCCACGGCCAGCAGCGCCACACCGGCGTCGCCGCTGGGACCGTAGCGCACGAGCAGCTCCTCGGCGATGCGGAAGGCGTCGCGCACGCGCCCGAGCGCCACGCTGGCGCGCACGGCGCGCACGCCGAGGGGCTG
>CAIOCH010000019.1 GCA_903856525.1 uncultured bacterium
ACGCGGATGCGGCCGTCCTTGACGAGGAACACGCTCGACACGCTGCCGCTCGCCAGGTGCCCCGTCACACTGAACCAGAGCGCCTCGGCGCATCCCGCCTCACCTGCGCGCTGCACGGAGGCGATGCGCGGCCAGTACATGAGGGTCTTGTGGCCCGCGAAGGGATCGAACGGATTGGCACGCGACTGCGCCACCTGCACCGCCACGCCGTTGGTGAACAGCTCGTCGGGGTAGCGCGTCGGGGGTTGCACGTGGATCGCCACCGTGGGCTGCGGCGGAGCGGGCTTCTCTGCGGCGGCATTCGCGCCCGCAAAGGGCTTGCCGAGGTCGCCCGCGGTGAGCGTGATGCGGATGCGCGCGTCGCCGAGTCCGCTGCGGGCGAGCGCCAGCTGCACCGCCTCGGCGAGCGGCTCCACGCGGAGAGGATCGAAGAGCCGCAGCTCGCGGGCACTCGTCGCGAGGCGCTCGAGATGCGCCTCGAGCCGCAGCACCGCGCCATCGCGCGCGAGCATGGTCTCGAAGAGTCCGATGCCATGCTGGAAACCGGCGTCGAAGAATCCGACCTTGGCGTCGGCGAGCCCAAGGAAGTGGCCGTTGATCCATGCCTGCGGTCCCACGGACGCATGTTCCGCCTGTGCCACCGAGTCGGTCATGACGCACCTCCCGCGCCCGCCACGGTCGGCTCCACCTTGGCGATGCCCACCACGTCGGAGCGCCCACCGGTGATGGAGATGGACAGCGCCACGCCCGCGCCATCGGGCGCGCGCACGATGACCGACTGAACATGCGGGAGCCCCGCGGCGGGGTCGACCAGCCCCGCATATTCGAAGACGAGTTCGCCACCGCGAGGTGAACGGACGCTCTCGGGCGCCATGCTCGGCCAGAGCGCGTTGAGCGTGCCGTTGATCGCATGCGGCACTTCGCCGCGCACCCGCGCCTCGGCCATCACCTCGCGGGCGAAGGCGATGTACTGATCGGGGGTAGCGGGCGCAGTCACGGCGATCTGTCCCCGTGAATAGAGGTAGATCGCCCCCGCCGCGCAGAGCGTGATGATGGGGTAGGCGAGTTTGCGCCGGTAGATGCTGAGTCGGTCGGACACGGGGCGGGGAGTGTACGCGCGGCTATCCTGCGGGTCATGCTCTCCCACTGCTGCGCCTCCTGCGGCAAGCCCCTCGGACCCGAATCGCGTTGTTTTGCGCGCGACCTGGGCATGTGGGTGGCGGCTTGCCCGCGCTGCGGATTCGCCGTGCGGTGGAATCCGCGGGGGGCGCGCAGGCCCCTGCGCGTGTGGAACCGGCTGCGGGCGCTCAACAACCGCTTCGGCGTCGCGCTGGGCGCCGCACAGGTCGCGGGGGTGCTCTCGGCGGTCATCGGCGGCGTGCTCGCCGACACGGGGCCGTCGGGGCTTCGCGCGGCGCTGGCGGGCGACCCGCGCTTCGTGAGCGGCGGGCTCGCCGCCTTCGTGGTGCTCGCGACGGCCTGCGCCACGCTTGCGGCGGTTTCGACGGTTGCCATCGCGCCCCACCGCGGGATCCT
>CAIOCH010000020.1 GCA_903856525.1 uncultured bacterium
CCCTGGCCGAATCTCGGTCGACGCAGCGCGGACCACCTTCGAACGGCCGGTGCATCCGTGCATGGGCGCATGGCGAACGGCGCCGCATGCCCACGCTGCAGAAGAAGACCGTGACGAAGAAGTCCGCAACCAAGAAGGCCGCGACGAAGGCTGCGACGAAACTCGCGACCAAGCCTGCGACGAAGGTCGCGACCAAGGCCGCGACGAAGGTCGCGATCAAGGCTGTTGCGGCGACCGCGAAGCGGTCCGCGCCCCCGGTTGCCGGCAAGGCCAAGGCTGCAGCGAACCCGAAGGCGGCTGCCAAGGCGAAGCCGACGAAGGTCACGGCGACCGCAACGATCAAGGTCGCCGCGAAGCCGGCGGTGTCCAAGGGCTCGACGGTGACGCGGACCGCTGCGCCGACTGCGCCGTCCGCATCGGCGCCCGTGTCGTCCACGCTCGTCGCCGTCGCTGCCAAGGCCCCCGATTTCACGCTGCCCGATGCGTCGGGCAAGCTGGTCACGCTGTCGGCGTTCAAAGGCAAGCCCGTCGTCCTGTACTTCTACCCCAAGGACGACACCACGGGCTGCACCCAGGAGGCCTGTGATTTCCGCGACAACCTCGCGGCGTTCCGCAAGGCCGGCTGCACCGTGCTCGGCGTGAGCCCTGACCCCGTGAAGAGCCACGCCAAGTTCGCCGCGAAGCACGCACTCACGATCACCCTGCTCGCCGACGAGCCGGGAGCAGGCGGAACCCCCGCGGTTTGCGCCCAGTACGGCGTCTGGCAGGAGAAGAGCATGTACGGCCGCGCCTACATGGGCGTGGTGCGCACCACCTACGTGATCGACGGCGCCGGCAAGGTCGCGCGCCGCTTCGACAAGGTGAGCGTGACCGGGCATGTGGATGAGGTGCTTGCCGTAGTCCGCGCGCTCCATTGATCCACACCTCCGCAGGTCCGTGGGGCGCCACCCGCGGGGACTTCATCCTGATCATCTCCGCAGTTGCCGGCTTCCCATGGATTGTCCCGGTCACTGTCGCTTCCATGGGCTCACTCCGCGTGGCAGAGCGGGTGCGGGATGGGGTGCGCGTTGCGCCCCGGTGTCGCCGCGCTGCACGTGGAACGAGAGGGAGTGTGCGGAATGCAGACCACAGAGATGCGGATGGCGGTGCTTCTGGCGGGCGTCTCGGCGATTGGCTTCGCAGGGCAGCGCGCGGAGGCGGTGATCGTGCTTGGCAACGGCGATGCCGTCAGCGTGACGGATCTCTTTGCCGAAGGCAGCGACCGGATGGTGGTGATCGAGGACAAGCTGTTCACGTTCGAGTCGTTCACGTCGAGCACCTTCAAGAAGGGCGATTTCTCGATCGTGGGATTCGTGTCGCAGAATCCCAACCAGTTCGGGCTCTACAACGTGGGCTTCGACCTCTTTGGCCCGATGGGTGACGCGACTCCCGGAAACGGGCAGGCGAGCGAGCTCAACCTGCAGTACACGGTTGCCGTGCTCGAGGATGCGTACAGGCAGGGAGTGCGGCTGTGCGACACGCGGCTCACCTTCAACGGTGCGGCGGGTGGAAACGGGTCGTATTCGCGGGTTGACGAGTCGGTGTTCGACCTCGACGCGAACCAGCTGCTCGGGCAGCTGTCGGCTTTCGATTTTGCCGGCCCCCCGCGGGACACGCAGCTCACCGACTGGGCGGACTTCTGCACGGACCAGCAGCCGGGCTACCGCGCGTTCGAGGTGAACAAGGATCTGAAGTTCCTCGCGGTTGGTGAGAACGGGTTCTCGTCGGCATCGTTTGTCCGGCAGGAGTTCAGCCAGGTTCCGGCTCCGGGTGCCCTGGCGATACTGGCACTGGCCGGGCTCTGCGGTCGTCGCCGCCGCGCCTGACGTCCGCGTGATGCGTTGGCCCCGCTGCGGCGCCTGATGCATGTCGAGGGGGTGGCGAGTGGACTTTCATCGGGCTCGCCGCCCCCTCCGAGCCGGGTTCCTCGGATCGGGTTTCCACAGGGCGTTCAGATCACTGGGATCTGGTCGGCGCGTTTCGTCCGGCAGGAACTGCCTGTTTCCACGCGCTACGCTGCACGCATGCACACCATCCAGGTCCAGTTCAAACGGCTTCGCGCGAGCGCGGTGCTTCCGACCTACCAGACGGAGTTGGCGGCGGGCATGGACCTGTCGGCCGACCTCGACGCGTCGGTGACGCTGCAGCCGGGCGATATCGCGCTGAGTCCCTGCGGGTTCGCCATGGCGCTGCCACCGGGATTCGAGGCGCAGGTGCGGCCGCGCTCAGGGCTGGCGACCAAGTTCGGGATCTCGATGCCGAACGCCCCGGGCACGGTGGATGCCGACTACCGGGGCGAGATGAAGGTGCCGCTGATCAACCTCGGGCGGGTGCCGTTCGTGGTCGAGCCCAAGATGCGGGTGGCGCAGATGGTGATCGCGCGGGTGGAGCGCGCGGAAGTCATTGAAGTGACTGATCTTACGGAAACGACCCGCGGCCAGGGCGGGTTCGGCTCGACCGGCACGGGTCACCGCCCCTTCGCCCCGTGATCGGCACGAGGGGCACCCACATTGGCTCGGAATTCGTCACAATGGCCCGTCTCCGGTAGGCCGGAGGAACAGGAGTCCATCTTGACGACCGCGACCGCTGCAGCCGTGAATGTCCCGCTTCTTGACCTCAAGGCGCAGTACGCGACCATCCGTGCCGAGATCGAGCCGGTCGTCAAGGAAGTGATCGAGAGCCAGTACTTCATCGGCGGGCCGAAGATCGCGGAACTCGAGTGCATGACCGCCGGCTATTGCCGCACGAAGTTCGCCATCGGCTGCGCGAACGGATCCGATGCCATCCTTCTGGCGCTGCAGGCGCTCGGCATCGGGACGGGTGACGAGGTCGTCTGCCCGTCGTTCACCTTCTTCGCGACCGCGGGAAGCGTGCACCGCCTCGGCGCGAAGCCGGTCTTCGTCGACTGCGATCCGGCCACCTACAACATCTGCCCCGAGTCGACGCGCGCGGCGTTCCGCTGCCACCGGAACATCAAGGCGATCGTGCCCGTGCATCTGTTCGGCCAGGCGTGCGATCTCGACGCGATCCTTGCGATCGGCAAGGAGCAGGGCGTGCCGGTGGTCGAGGACTGCGCGCAGGCGATCGGCACCGAGGATGTGCACGGCACGCGCGTGGGCTCGCGCGGCGCGATCGGCACCTTCAGCTACTTCCCCTCGAAGAACCTCGGTGGCTTCGGCGACGGCGGCATCATCACCACCAACGACGATGCGCTCGCGCAGCGGATGATGCGCCTCCGCAACCACGGCATGGAGCCGAAGTACTACCACGACGAGGTGGGCATGAACTCGCGCCTCGATGCGCTGCAGGCTGCGGTGCTGCTCGTGAAGATGCGCCATCTCGACGCGTGGAGCACGGGACGGCAGCGGAACGCGGCGTTCTACGATGCGCAGTTCGCCGCGGCGGGCGCGCGCGACTCGGGTTCGCCGCTGTCGGCGGGTGGCTTCGCGCTGCGCCATCCGAAGGCCGCTCCCGCGGGCGCGCGTCACATCTACAACCAGTACACCATCCGCGTGCCCGCGGAGATCCGCGACGCCGTGCGGCAGGACCTCGCCGACCGCAAGATCGGCACGGAGATCTACTACCCCGTGCCGCTGCATCTGCAGAAGTGCTTTGCGCACCTTCACTACACCAAGGGCATCTTCCCGCACTCCGAGCGCGCCGCCCTCGAGGCCATCGCGCTGCCGATCTACCCCGACCTCTCGCAGGCGCAGCTCGACCATGTGGCCGCGTCGGTGATCGAGTCGGTCCGCACCCGTACCTCGGCGAGCGCACGATGAACCTGAACTACCGGCGCAAGAAGCGGGAACGGCATCATGCCGCCGCGCAGGACGAGGATGCGTCGAGTGCGCCGCACCTCGAGCACCAGCTGGTCGCGCGCGGTGATGCCACCCTGGTGACCACGGTGGAGGCGCTCGACGAGGCGCTCGCGCATGTGCGCGAGAAGGGCGTGTTCGCCTACGACACCGAGTTCATCGGCGAAGAGAGCTACTGGCCGCGGATCTGCGTGGTGCAGTTGGCGACGACGGAGCGCGTGATCCTGGTCGACGCGTTCGCGGTGACGGATCTGAAGCCGATCTTCGAGCTGGTGGCCGATCCGGCGATCCTCACCATTGTCCACGCGGGCACGCAGGATCTCGAGCCCGTGCGGCGTCTGCTCGGCCGCGAGCCGGCGAACACGCTGGACGTGCAGGTGGCGGCGGCCTTCGCCGAGATGCCGTGGCCTGCGGGCCTCGAGAAGCTGGTCGAGCGGTTCGCGGGGCACAAGCTGTCGAAGGGCCACACCTTCACCAACTGGGACGCGCGGCCGCTGAGTGCGTCGCAGCTGCGCTACGCCGCCGACGATGTGCGCTACCTGCCGCTGGTGTGGGAGCGCCTGCGCTGCGAGCTCGAGAGCCGTGGATCACTGGCGTGGGCGCTGCGCGAGTGCGAGCTGAGCGTGAAGATCCCCGCGCGCTTCGACGAGGAGTCGCAGGTGCGGCGCACCCTCAAGAGCTGGCCGATGAAGCCGGCGCAGATCCCCACGCTGCGGCTGCTCACGCGGCTGCGCGACGAGATCGCGCGCAAGGAGGATCTGCCGCACCGCGTGGTGATGCCTGACGAGACCATGGCGGAGATCGTGAAGCAGCGCCCGATGTCTCCCCAGCAGCTGGCGGCGGTGCGCGGGCTTCCCAAGCGGTTCGCGCAGAAGTACGGCGATGCCATCGCGCAGGCGGTGGATGAGGGCGGCAAGCGTCCGCCCGAGAAGCTGCAGCACGGCAAGAGCCTCGAGGAATCCGGGGAGGACCGGGCCCGCATCGATGCGCTGCTCGCGATCATCAGCGCGCGCTGCATCGCCATGGGGCTCGCGCCCGGCATGGTGCTCACGCGCGGCGACCTCGCGCGCTGGTGGATGACGCGCAACTCGCCCACGCCCGAGCCTCTGTTCGATGCGGGTGACTGGCGCGTGGATGCGGCGGGCGCCTGGCTCGAGCAGTTCCTCAAGGGCGAGGCCCCGGTGACGATCTCGTGGCACGGGGGCAAGCCCGCGCTCGGGAAGGAGTGACCGATGCGTGCGATGCGGCCTGCGACCGGCGAGGCTTTTGGAGCCGAGTTCCCTCGCGCGACGCGGGCGGACCTCGAGGCGATGGCGGACACCGCCTTCGATGCGGTCGACTTCCTGGCCGATGCGCCGGGGGAGCGGATCGCGGGATTTCTCGAGGACTACGCGCGGCGGCTCGAGGGCGACCGCGCCGAGATCGCGCGGCTGGCGCATGAGGAGACGGCGCTGCCGCTCGTCCCGCGGCTGTCGGAGGTGGAGTTCAACCGCACGTGCCTGCAGATGCGCGAGGCGGCGCGGTGCCTGCGCGACGAGTCGTGGCGCGAGGTGGCGCACGATGCACAGGCGGGCCTGCGATCGACGCTGGTGCCGCTCGGCGGCGCGGTGGTGTGCATCGGGCCGTCCAACTTTCCGCTGGCGTTCAACGGCATCTCGGGCGGTGACTTCTGCGCGGCGATCGCGGCGCGCAACCCGGTGATCGCCAAGGCGCACCCGGGGCACCCGAACACGACGGCGAGGCTCTTCACGCATGCGTGTGCGGCGCGCGACCAGGCCGGCCTTCCCGCGGCGGCGGTGCAGTGCTTCTTCGACTGCGCGCCCGAGGATGGCGAGGCGCTGCTGGCGCACGCGGGCGTGGCGGCGCTGGGCTTCACGGGGTCGCGCGCGGCTGGCATGCGGCTGAAGGCGGCGTGCGATGCGCTGGGCAAGCCTGCGAGCCTCGAGATGTCGAGCGTGAACCCCGTCTTCGTCGCATCGGGTGCGGCGGCGGCGCGTGCGGAGGCGATCGCGGATGCGTGGGTGGCGTCGGTCCTCATGGGCGCAGGGCAGTTCTGCACCAAGCCGGGCGTGCTGCTCGTCTCTGGCGAACAGGCGGCACGACGGATCGCGGCGCGGGCCGAGGAACTCATGCGCGCGGCGGCGCCGGCGATTCTGTTGTCGGAAAGCGTGCGGTCGCATCTCGCGGCTGCCGTCGCGGAGCTTCGTGATGCGGGTGTGGAGCCCGTGTGCGGTGGCAGCGCGTGCGGTCCGGGGTTCCGCTTCGAGCCGACGCTGTGCGTGGTGTCCGCGGTGCAGGCGCGCGCGGTGCGCTCGGTCGTGCTGCGAGAGGCGTTCGGTCCGCTTGGTGTGATCGTGGCGGTGGAGGGCGATGGGCAGCTGGTCGATTTCGCGCGGGCGCTCGATGGACAGTTGGCGAGCACGGTCGTTTCCGACGACGCCGATGCGGCGGTGCGGGCGACGCTCTTCGGGGTACTGCGTTTCAAGGCCGGTCGGTTGCTGGACGAGGCGATGCCCACAGGCGTGGCGGTCCACCCCGCGATGGTGCACGGAGGGCCGATGCCCGCGACGAACGATGCGCGGTTCACCGCCGTCGGGCTGCCCGGGGCCGCGAAGCGGTTCTCGAAGGCGTTGTGCCTCGATCGCGTGCGCGCGTGAGGCGTCGTCGACGGGGGTGTCGCGGACCGAAGTGTCGTGGATCGAAGTGTCGTGGATCGAAGTGTCGTGGACCGAAGCGTCGTGGAATCGGTCGGAGCGGGACGTGCGGGACGATTCGAAGGCTGACGTCCGGTGTTCCGCAGTCTCCGCTTCGCGGCGACTGACGGGCACCCGAGGGACATCGAAGGCTCGTGTCGATCACTCCCACCGTCATGATCACAGCGTCGAATCCCCTCATCCCCACCAGAGGGAGCGCCCGCAGGCGCGACCGCCCCAGCCACGGGAGCCGCCGCAGGCGCGACCGCCCAACCCCCCTCATCCCCACCAGAGGGAGCGCCCGCAGGCGCGACCGCTCCAACCACGGGAGCCGCCGCAG
>CAIOCH010000021.1 GCA_903856525.1 uncultured bacterium
ATGCGCACGAAGCCCTCGGGATTGATCGACGGCTTGACGGTGAGGATGATGCCGATGTCCTCGGGCGTGACGCTCGACTGCTGGCCCGCGCTCGAGAAGCTCACGCCGCTCGGCAGGCGAATGGTCTCACCCACCTGGATGAAGCCCTCGGAGTTGTTCTCGACCATCACCGATGGATTCGACAGCACCTGCACGCGGCTCTGCGAAGCGAGCGCGTTGATGAGCAGCTCGAAGTCCTCGGCGCCGATGGCCACGTTGGGCGTGCCCGAGTTGGTGAAGAGCGATCCGAGCAGCTGGTTGCCGGTGCGTCCGCCGATGCCGGGCAGGTTGCCCATGCCGGCGGCCACGCCGAACTCGCCGATCGTGGCGCGCCCGAGCTCCGCTCCGAGCGACTCGGTGCGGTCGAGCGACACCTCGGCCAGCAGCACCTGGATGAGCACCTGCGGTGGATCGACATCGAGCTCCTTGATGATGTCCTGCACCTTCTCCATGTAGCGCGGGCTGGCGTTGACCAGCACGGTGTTCGACTTCTGGTCACCCACCACCGTGACCTCGCGCTCGAGGAGCTTCGAGGCGCTCGGCAGCTCGTCGGCCGAGAGCGTCTCGAGGATCTTGCGCTGGTCCTCGCTCACGAACTCGTTGACCACGCGCGCGACCTCGGTGGCGGTGGCGTTCTTGAGCTTGTAGGCGAATGTGTCGCGCTCGTTCGCCTGCTGCTTGTCGAGCTCGTTGACCACGTTCTCGACGAGGTCGAGGTAGTTGGGCGTTCCCGACACCAGCAGCGAGTTGGTGCGGTCGTCGACGGTGATCGACAGCTGCTGGCGGTCGTCGGGCACGAGCGTGAGGTCGGAACCGAGCGTGCCCGCCTGCGCCGCGCCCGCGGCGAGCGCCACGGCCGATGCGTTCGGATCGGCGGGCGCCTGGTCGGCAGCCTCGCGCGGCTTGAGCACATAGAGGCTGCCCTGCTGGCGAAGGCTGAACAGCTCCTTGAGGATGCGCGCCATCTGGCTGGCGTCGGCGTTGGCGAGCTTGAAGATGCGGATGTTCTGGCTGCCGCTCGTGGAGCTGTCGAGATCGGCGACCATCTGCTCGATGAGCGCCATCGACTCGCGCGGCGCGCGCACGATGATGGTGTTGGTGCGGATGTCGGGTGTGAGCGAGATCGACTGGCGCGTGGCCGCGGAGATCTCCATCTCGGCGCCCTGTCCCGTGGGATTGCCGTCGATCTGGCGGAGGTACTTGAGCACGGTGGCCTGCGCTCCCGCGCGGCCGGCGAGCGATGCGCCGGAGAGCACCGACTGGATGAGACCCACGGTCTCCTGCACATTGGCGCCCTTGAGCGCGATGTACTTGATCTCCACCACGGTCTGCGGCGTGGCGTTGTCGAGCTGGGCGACGAGCCGCTTGATGGCGGCGATGTCGGCCTCGGGACCGCTGGCGACCACCGCGTTCAGGCGCACATCGGGCTTCACCTGCACGATGGTGGCGCCGCGGCGGCGATTCTCCTCGGTTACATACATGTCCTCGAGCATCTTCACCATGTCGGTGGCCGAGTTCTTGCCGAGCATGATCACCTCGAAGGGCTTCTCGGCGAGCTGGTTCTCGGCGGCCTTGGCGAGGAGGTCGACGAGGCCCTTCACGACCTCGTAGTTCTCCGCGCTGGAGGCGATGATGAGCGAGTTGGACGCCACATCGGGCACGATCGACACCGCGTCGGCGGGAGTCTCGGAGGTGCCGAGCGAGTTGGCGCGCTCGCGCATGAGCTGCTGCAGCCTGGGCGCGATGGTCTCGGCGCGGGCGGCGGCCAGCGGCAGCACCTGCACGCCGATGGCGGCGTTGGCGGGGATCTCGTCGAGCTTGGTCACGATCTGCCGCACCAGCGCGCCGTCCTCGGGGCCGCCGGCCACGAGCAGGCTCGAGGTGCGCGGGTCGGCGATCACGAGCGGCTTCACGCGGCGCGCCACCTCGGGCGAGAGCTCCGCGTATCGGCGGTTGAGGATCTGCGTGATGGCGCCGGTGAGGCGGTCGAGGTTGGCCTTCTGCACGGGCACGACCTCGACCGACGACTCCTCCATGAGGCGCTCGCTGTCGAGCTCGCCCAGGAGCGACTTGATGACATCGAAGCCGTCGGCGCTCGCGGCCACGAGCAGCTGGTTGGTGCGCTCGTCGGCGGTCACGATCACGCGCTCGAGGTCGGCGGTCTGCGGCTGCGTCTTCTGCAGGCGCTCGACGCGCGCGTCCATGAGCCGCTGCAGGATGGCCGCGATGCGCGGGGCGCTCGCGTTCTTGAGGTCCATCGTGCGGATCTCGCGGTACTCGGGCGCGACCTCGCGGTCGAGGTTGCGGAGGATCTCCTCGACCACCGCGAACGAGCGCGGGCTCGTGGAGATGACCAGCGAGTTGAGCCGGTCATCGGGCACCACGCGCACGCGGTCCTCGGCGCGGATGACCTTGGCGGCCACCTGCTGGTCGAAGAGCTGCACGAGCATCGGGCCCACGCGCGACGCGCTGGCGTTCTCGAGCGGGAAGATGCGCACCACCGAGCCGGGCGACGCCGCCTCGGTGTCGAGCTGGCGCACGAGCTCCTCGATGATCTCGAGGTTCTGCGTGCTGCCCACGAGGACGAGCGCGTTGGTGGCCGCGTCGGGGCGGATCACCAGCTGCGTGAAGGGCACGAAGACATCGCTCTCGATCGCGCGCGCCGGCTGGTCGCCGCGCGGGGCGCGGGCCATGCGGATGCGCCCGATCTGCTTCTGCAGCGGACCGCTCTCGGGCAGCTCGGTGGAGCCCTCGACGAGCACCGCGAGCAGCGTCTCGGCGAGGTCGCGCGCGTCGGCGTACTGGAGCCGCACGATGCGCGGCTCGATCCATCCCATGGCCACGGCCGAGTCGAGCTTCTCCTTGAGCACCTCGACGAAGGCCACCGCCTCCTCCTTGCCCGCGACGACCACGGTGTTGGTGCGGTCGTCGACGGAGATGGCGACATCCTGCGCGAGCGCCTCGCCGGTGGCGCCCGCGGGCTGCGCCTTCACCTGCGTGCCCGTGAGCCCGCCGAGCTGCTTGCCCTGCGCGAACAGCTCGCGCACGATGCGCTGGAACTGCTGCGCCTGGATGTTCTCGAGCGGGAAGATGCGCACCACCGCCGCGTCGGTGACGGGCAGCGTGTCGAAGAGCGCCGCAGCCTCCTCGAGCGCGCGCACGTTGTCGGGCGTCGAGGCGAGGATGAGCGTGTTGCTCTGCGCGTCGCTGAGGATCTTGACCGGCTTCTGCAGGTCGAGCGCGATGGGCGCGCTGGCGCCGTCGGGCGTGATGCGCAGGCGGCGCACCTGCTCCTGGAGCGCGCGGGAGAGCTCGCTCTGCCGCGCGGCTGCTCCGCCCGCGGGTGCGGCGCCCTGGTCGACCATGGCGCGCAGGGTGGCGGCCACGCTCGCGGCCGCGGCGTTCTTCATGCGCACGATGCGCACGTCGCTGTCGGCCATGGGCGGGTCGGCGTCGATCGACTTGACCAGCGACAGGATGGTGTCGCGGTCGGCGGGATTGGCCACGATCACGAGCGCGCTGCGGTTGGCGGCCACCGACACCTTGAGCGGCTCGGAGATGACCTTGGCCACGCTGTCGATCGGCTGCGGGCGGTCGAGGCCGATGTCCTCGATGATCTTGCGCGCGCTGTCGGGCGAGGTGTTCACCAGGTCGATGATGAAGATGCCCTTGCTCGAGTCCGGGGCCATCGCGTCGAGCTGCTCGACGAGCTCGCGGATCTCCTCGAAGATCGGTCCCGTGGACGCGACGATGAGGCTGTTGCCCACGGTGTCGATCTGGATCGACAGCGTGAGGCCCGCCTGGCGGGCGCGCTGCGTGAACGCCTCGCGGATGGCGGCGGCCACGCGCGGGGCGGGCGCGGTCTTGAGCTTGAGCAGCTGCACCTGCAGCCCCTGCTCGCTCGCCTGCTGCTGCAGCGCCTCGGCGATGGCGGCGATGCGGGCGAAGTCCTCCTCGCTGGCGCGCACGATGAGCGCGTTGCTGGTGGCGTCGCCCACGATGCGCAGGCCGTTGTTGCGGCCGGTGGCGCGGTCGTTGCCGTACACGCGCTCGATGGAGCGCGCCAGCTGCTCGGGGTTGCCGTAGCGCACCGAGATCAGGCGCGGCGCGGGCAGCTGCGCGAAGTCGGGCTGGTCGAGCTGCGCGATGATCGCGTCGATCTTGCGCATGTTCGCCGGGCTGGCGGCGATGATGAGGTTGTTGGAGACCTCGTCGGCGCTCGCGCTCACGTACTCCTCGGGCTTGATCTGCTGGACGACGGGCACCTGGTTCTGCTGGTTGCCCTGCTGCGGCACGGGGGGCTTGGGCCGCGTGTCCTCGAAGGCGTCGTTGATGGCCTTGGCCACGCTGCGGGCGTCGGCGTGCTTGAGCCCCACCACGCGCAGCTGGCGCGAACCGTCGTACTGCTCGCTGTCGAGGCGCTCGAGGAGCGTGCGGATGCCCTCCCACTCGGACTGCTCGGCGGAGATGACGAGGGAGTTGGTGGCCTCGTCGCCGATGATGCGCACGGCCTGCTTGGAAGCCGTGTCGGCGTCGAGCGCGCCCGCGCCGTAGAAGTAGCTGAGCGCCTCCTGGATGCCGCGCGCCTTGCCGTTCTTGATCGGCACGAACTCGGTGATGCGCCGCTTCTCGCTGCGCACGTCGATCGCCTTGACCACATCCTCGATGGTGCGGAACTGGTCGGGCGTGGCCGCCACCACCAGGCGGTTCTCGGTGGTGTCGGGTTCGATGCGGGCGGGCTCGGTGCCCAGCGCGGGCTTCTCGCTCACCAGCTTGCCGAGGGTGCGCGCCACATCGTCGGCCGCCGCGAACTGCAGCGTGATGATGCGGAACTCGACGTTGGAGCGCGCGGGCGCCTCGTCGAGCTCGGAGAGCAGCTTCTCGATCACGGGGAAGCTCTCGGGCGTCGCGGTGACCACGAGCGAGTTGGAGCGCGGGTCGGACACGATGCGCGCGTTGACCTGGATGGCGGGACGACCCGGATCGAGGCGAACCGCCACGTTCTGCGCCCGGCCCTTGGCGTCGAGCTGCAGCGAGCCGGTGAGCACGCGCACGGCCTCGTCGGCCTTGGCATTGCGCAGCGCGAAGGTGCGGATGACCGCCTCGTCGGCGCTCGAGGGGCCGTCGAGGCGCTCGATGAGGGACTTGACCTGCTCGAGCTGCACCGGCGGCGCCGAGACGATGATGCTGTTGGTGCGCGCGTCGGAGGCGATGCTCACGCCCTGCCCGCCCGAACGGCCGCGGAACTGCTCCGACACGATGCGGGAGATGTCGGCGGCCTGGCCCTTGCGGATGACGATGATGTCGCTGCGGCGGTCGCCGCCGGACTGCGGCTGGTCGAGCCGCGTGACGAGGTCGCGGATGGTGGAGATCTCGTCGGCCGAGCCGGCCACGAGCAGCGCGCCACCCGATGCGGAGGGCACGATGGTGGCGGCACTGGCGCCGCCCGCGGTGGCGGCAGCGCGCTCGTCGAGGAAGGTCTTGAGCGAGGTGGCGAGTTCGGCGGGCTGTGCGAACTGCACGGGCACCACCGCGGTCTGGCGACCCTCCTGGCCGAGGGTGCGCGACAGCGAGTCGAGCAGCCCCTTGATCTCGGCGTGCTGGCCGTCGGTGGCGCGCACCACGAGCTTGCGGGAGCGGGTGACGGGAATCACGCGCGAGCCGCTGCCCGCCACGGCCGTCTCCCACGGACGCATGGTGCGCTCGCCGATGGCGTCGCGCACGAGGCCCGCGATCTGGTCGACGTCGCCGTTCTTCACCTCGTAGGTGCGCACGGTGCGCACATCGCCCGCGGCAGGCGCGACATCGACGGCGGTGATGAAGTCGCTCGCGAACGCGAAGCGCTCGCCGCGGCCCACCACGATGATCGAGTTGCGCCGTTCGTCGGCGCGCACGCTCACCATGTCGTCGGGTCCGCCGCCGCCCATGGTGCCGAGCATCTGCTCGAGGGTGGCGCCGATCTCGGTGGCGCGGCCATGCTGCAGCGCGAACACCTTGAAGTCGAGCGACTTGGCGGTCTCGGGGGCGTCGAAGCCCTTGACGAGCTCGGTGATCTCGGCGAAGTCGGCGTCGTTGGCGGTGACGAAGAGCGAGGCGCTGCGCACATCGGGCACGATCGACGCCGAGCGCTGCGCCGTGCGCGTGCGCCCTCCCGACGCCATCGAGGCGCGGTCGTCGAACAGCTTCTGCAGCGCGGTCGCCACGCGCTGCGCGTCGGCGCGCTCGAGCTTGACCTGGCGAATGGCGAACTGCCTGGTCGCGCTGCGGTCGATCTCGCCGATCACGCGCAGGATCTCCTCGCGCGCCGCGGGTTCGGCGCGCAGGAGCAGCACGCCCGCGCCGTCGTCGGCCACGAGCTGCGCACGCGTGCGCATGTTGGGATCGGCGGCGAACACCACCTTCTCCACGGTGGCCAGCGCGTCGGAGGCGCGGCCGTTGGCGACCACGATCGTCTCGAGCGCCGCGCCCGCGATGGGGCTCGGTGCATCGAGCACGGCCAGCAGCCGCTCGACCTCGACCGACATCTCGGCGCCGCCGGCGATCACCACCATGTTGGTGCGCTCGTCGGCGGAGAACTCGGGCACGCTC
>CAIOCH010000022.1 GCA_903856525.1 uncultured bacterium
CCTCGAGCGCATCGAGCCAGCGCCTGCAGGTCGACTCCGACACGCCGAACGAGCGCGCGAACTCGGCGGCCGACCAGCGCTGGCCATGCCAGTGCGCGAGCATCTGCCAGAAGCGCCGCAGTTCGGCGGGCGGCATTCGCATGTCGGTCCCGAGCACATCGCGCTCGAGGTAGGTCTGCAGGTACGCCGTGCGCCATTCCATGCTCGCCGCGTCGCTCCGGGCGATGTACGACTTCGGGTAGCCACCGCGAAGCCAGAGCCTCCTCCACGCATCCGCACCCGTCTCGAGCAGGTTGAGGCCGCCGAGCTCATGAAACACGATGCGCCCGGCGAGACTCTCGCTGCCGCGCGCGGTGAGTTCCGGCGACGCGCTGCCGAGAAGCAGGAACCGCGCCGGGCGCGGCTTCCGATCCGCCAGCGGACGCAGCGATGGAAAGACGGAGGGAAGGCGCTGCACCTCGTCGATCACCACGATCCCGCGCAGCGGCGAGAGGATCGCCTCGGCCCTGGCGAGGAGCGCGAGGTCCCGATCGCTCTCGAGATCGAAGGAGCGCACGCTGCCGCCGATCGACGCGGCAACCTCGCGCGCGAGGGTCGACTTCCCGACCTGCCGTGCGCCGACGAGGGCCACCACGGGGAACACCCCGAGGAGGCGACGAACCTCGGCGGCATGCCGGTCGCGTGCGATCATGCGGGAACTCTACCATGAAATTCCGTCATGGCAAGACGGAATTTCATGGAGCCTATAATCCGGCCTGGCAGGAAACACCGCGTTTCAAGGCTTCCTGGCGGCACCATCCGCCTCGAGCAGCGCCAGCACGCTCATCGCGGTTCCGAAGCTCGCGCTGCGGGGGAAGACGCGGTCGTTCCAGGTGCCATCGGCGTCGCGCGCCTTGAAGAGCGTCTCGCGGAACTTCGCGCGGAGCCCGGGCCGCTCGGCCTCGGGCAGGTGCTCGATGGCCATCGCGGCGTGGGTGAACGCGTAGAAGAAGTAGTACGGCGCGACGCCGTAGGGCGCGACGTGCGTGCCCGTCTTCTTGCGGCGCTTCTCGAGCTCGGGCCAGAACTCGAGGAACTTCTCGACGGCGAAGCGCAGGCGCTTCTCGTCGGCCTTGCCCGCGCGGGCGAGCGCGACCTCGAGGGCGCACATGCGGCCGATGGCGCCGGGGATCTGCTTCTCGTCGTCGCGGATGGCGCGCTGCGCGTTGTAGGCGACATAGCCCGACTCGCCGCGGGTGAGCTCGAGTGCCTTGACCGTGCGCGCGATCAGGTCGTCGCCGACCTCGAGGCCGGACTCCTTGGCCTCGATGAGCGCCATGAGGCAGGGCGCGGTCATGAAGGGCGATGTCGGGCAGGGCTTGTCGATGCCGGGACCGCGCGCGTACTGCCAGCCGCCGACCTGGGGGATCTCGGTCTTCTTGAGTGCGTCGAGGTAGAACGCGATGGCAGCGTCGACGGCGGGCTTCTGCGCGTCGCCCACCGCGTTCGCCTTCTTGGCCGCGACGAGGAAGCGAAGCCCGTAGCAGTGCGCCCAGCCGCGGACGTCGTAGTTGCCGGCGTAGTCGGGCGAGAGGAGCGGTTCGTCCCTGCTCTTGCACACGAAATCGATCGCGCGCGAGACGGCGTCCCTGCGCGCGGTGTCATCGGCGAAGCCGGGCGCTGCGAGAAGCGCCATGCACGCGATCGAGGTGCCGCCCACGCGGTAGCCGTACGGGATCTTGCCGCCCACGCGGTAGACGCCCTCGTAGGGCCACTCGGCGGCCACGTCGGCGCCGGGGCCCTTCTCCTGCATCGCGACGATCTTCGCGACGCCCGCCGAGATCGCCTCCGC
>CAIOCH010000023.1 GCA_903856525.1 uncultured bacterium
CGTGCCGCCGACGTCGCGTCGCGACTCCGCGCGCTCAACGAGCGCACGCGGCAGGGCGGATCGGGTACGGGCATGATCGGCGGTGGCTACGGTCCGCGCGCCCTGGCCGACGGTACCGTGGTCTTCACGCAGCCATTCTCGCGTCGCGCCATGTCGGTCGTCGGCGAGTTCAACGGCTGGAACCCCCGCGCCACTCCGTTCATCGAAAGCGCCGACCAGCGTCGGCTCGAGGCAACGGTGCGTCTGCCTTCGGGTACCCATCTCTACCGCATCGCCACCGACGGTGGCGATGCGCTCGATGAATTCAACAACCTCCGCGACGAGGCGCTCGCCGCCAGCATCGTCGTCGTTCCGGGCGTGCGCGACGACCTGGGCCAATCTGCTTCGGGCGGAGCGCGCATGTCCACGTCAGGGGAGCGCATGCAATGACCGTTGCCTCGCAGTTCGACAAGCTTCCGGGTGGATGGCTCGCGGCGCGGCGCACGCTGGTGCTCGTCGGGCATCTGCCCGTCATGAGCGGCCTGTGGCTCTCGCAATACGCCGACCGCGAGGCGCGTGAGAGCGGCCCGGTCTGCCTCGTACGGCTGGCGGCCGACAGCGTGCAGCTCGAGCTCTTCCGCACGGGTTCGCGGCGGCCTTCGATCCGCCCCCAGGCCACGTACGAGGAGGCGCTGCGTGCCATCGGGCCCACCGTCTCGCACTGGCTGGTCGTGCCCCAGCACTCGCATGCCGAAGCCATCGAGATCCCCGAGGGCACCGACGACATCGTGGTGCTCACGGGCGCCGATCAGGCAGCCATCGTGGCCGCCTACAAGCTGGTGAAGTCCGCGCACGAGGCGGCCGAGCGTGCGGGCGGCGCGCGCCCCGCCATCTCGGTTGCCGTGCTTGGCGCCGATCCCGCCGAGACGGCGCACGTCGCTGCCCGCATCGGCGAGGCCGCAGGCGCGGCGCTCTCGACGCACATTCCCGTCCGTGGTGGACTGCAGCGCGTTGCGCCCGTGGAGAGTTCCTTCCGGGGGACGTTCGACGATCCCTCGCCCGCGCTGCGGCAGATCTGCGAGATCATCGGAGCCGCGTCGGGTGGCGGGGGCCATGCCCTCGACTCCACCGGTGACGGGTTCCTCGCGGGTGAACGCACATCCGCCGCGGGCAACCTCGCGAGCTCGGGTGGATCCGCCCGCCCCGAGGAACGCGCTGAGGAATCCCGTCGCGCACACATGGACCACGCACCGCTGCGCTTTGCGCCGCGCACCGACCGTCGGGCGCCAGCCGGCCGCACGCTGTCCGATGCGATTCCCTTCCGGGCCGAGCCGCCCGCACGGCGTGCCCCTGCGGAGCGCGTTCCGCCCGTGCGAACGCCGCCCCTCTCCTCTGCGTCCCGCGTCGTGGAACGCGAAGAGGGCACCCCGCTCGATCCCCGCAGCGAGGCGCGCAGCCGCGAGGTTCTCGCACAGGCGTCCGCCACGCTCCGCGAGCAATCCACCACGCTCCGCGAGCAATCGAACACGCTGCGCGAGCAGGGCTCACGGACTCCGCGCGACACGCCGCCGGCACAAGCGTCCGTCGTCCAGCCCACCAGGGGCTCCTACCACGCGTCCGCGGTCGCTGGGCCCTCTGCCGGACCGCCGATCGCCCGCATCGTCGAAGGCGGGCTTCCCGAGTCGCTTGTCACCTTCGTGCCCGGACTCGAGCGCGTCGACCATGTGGCGCCCCGCTGCGAACGGATCGAGTTCGCGGTGGAGCAGGGCGGCCGACTGCACCTTGTGTGCAGGGTCGACGACCTGCGCATGCTGGAGCGCGCTCGCGTGTGGCTGCGCGAGAATGGCGGCCTCTTCCGGCGTGCCTACCCCGAGATCGCCAGCACCGACGATCCCGCCATCGATGTGTTCGTGCAGGATCTGCGGGACCTCGCGCCCATCGAGGGCGCCACGCTGCACATGATCCGCCAGCTCGAGTTCGCGGGACGACGCTGCTTCGACGTGCAGACGCTTTCGGCGTGATGCACCCCGCGCTGCGGGCGTGATCCACCATCCGCTGTGGGCGTGCTCCACCATCCGCTGTGGGCGTGAGCCACCATCCGCCGTGGGCGTGAGCCCCCGACGCTCGCTCAGCCGCCGTGGTGCTGCAGGCAGCCGCTCTCGGTGATGACGCGCGCGAGGTTTGCGTGCGCGAATCCGCTGCGCGATCCGCCCCGGGCGCCGAAACCAGCCGCATCGAGCGCGTCGAGGAGCTTCCCGTACTCCGCGGGCGACTGCACCTCGAGCGGGAGTGACTCGCGACCGAATCCACCATCGAGGTCGCTGCCGAGCCCGACCCGGTCGAAGCCGGCGATCTCCGCCACATGCATGGTGTGCCTCACGCAGTCGTCGATCGTGGCACGCCGACCGTGCGCCAGGAACCGCCCGTAGAGGTTGAGCCCGACCCACCCGCGTCGGTCGCGGATCGCCCCGATCTGCCCATCGGTCAGATGCCGCTCGCTCTCGGGCAGCAGCGCCTGCGCGTTCGAGTGGGAGGCGATGACGGTGCGCGGCGAGAGCGCGAGCAGGTCGTCGAACGCCGCCCGCGACAGATGAGATGCGTCGTGCAGGATGCCGTGCCCGTCGAGCGCCTCGACCAATCTGCGCCCGATGCCCGTGATGCCACCCGCGCGCGCGTTCCCGCCCGCATAGCGGCTGCCATGGCCCCATGACATGCCCACCACCCGCAGTCCACGGTCATGCCACCACGCGACCTCGTCGGGGGAGCGGATGGGGTCGGCGCACTCCATGAGGATCACCACGCCAAGCCGGCCACGGAGTCCCGCGAGTGCCTCATCGAAGTCCGCTTGGGTGCGGATGATGTCGATCTCACCCGCGCGCTCCATCGCCTCGTACCACTCGAGCTGCAGGATCCCCGCACGGTGCGCGCCGTCGATGTCGTCGGAGTCGCGGTACGCGGCGCGGTCCTTGGCGGGATCGCCGCCCAGTTCGGTGAAGATCGTGCCCAAAGCGACCCTCACGCCACCATCCGCCAGTGAGCGAAGCGTGCATGCGTGCGGCTCGTCGTCGTGGACGGTCCGCGTCATGTCGCGGCCGTTCACCGCGAGGTAGGCGAGGTCGAGATGCGCATCAGCCCAGAAAGTGTTGGATCCGCCCGCGTGCATGGGGCGGAAGGTACGCCACCGCGCGCCTGTGCGGCTACGCTCCCCGCTCGTGACCGAATTCCCGACCGATCCCCTTGCCGCGAAGTCCGCCTCGCTGCCCGTTTCACCGCCCCGAGCGGTGGCCGTGCCCGTCGCGGCCGAAGAGGTCCGACGGCGCCGCATCACGGGGTTCTTCGTGTTCCTCGCCACCGCGGCGCTGCTCGGAGTGGCCTGGTCGCTCGCGCCCGCGAAGCAAGGTTTCGGGACGCACCAGGCGCTCGGCCTGCCCGCGTGTTCGTGGCCGGCGCGTTTCGGGGTACCATGTCCATCCTGCGGGATGACGACCGCCTTCGCACTCGCGGCGAAGGGGCGCCTCGTCGACAGCTTCGTCGCCCAACCCATGGGCTGCCTGCTGGCGGTGATGGCGGGAATGACCCTCGTTGGTTCCGCATGGTCCGTCGTCACCGGCCACACGCTCTGGCCCGTGTACGAGCGGCTGTGGAACGCGCGCAGCGCCTGGCTCCTCGGGGTCGCGGCGCTGCTCGCCTGGGCATACAAGAGCGCCGACATGCTCGGCTGGATCTCCTGAACAGACCGTCCGCTTCCCGAATCCCGCCCCGTCCCCCCGATCACGCCACGCGCGGAACACGACATGACCGAAACCCCGACCCGCCATTCCCGTCGAAACCGCCGCGCCGCGTCGGCGGCGTTGGCCACGGTCATGCTCGCGACCGCCGTGTTCTCCTCGCCCGGATGCATCGCCGGCGCCATCGGCGCCATCGGCCAGCAGATCGAGCGCGGCAAGAAGCTGGATGTGCCCGCCGCCTACGACGGGCTCGAGAACAACACTGTGGCCGTGGTGGTGAACGCCGACTACGCGACACTGGTCGAGCACCCCGGGGTCGTGGGCAACATCACCGCCAATGTCTCGGCGCGCATCTACCAGTTCGTCAAGGACGCGACGGTGCTCCCCACCGCAACGGTGCTCAACTGGCAGTACCGCACCCCGCAGTGGCGCGCGCTTCCCTATGGCGAGATCGCCAAGGAGCTCGGCGTCAAGCGCCTGGTGTACATCGATCTCTACGAGTACCGCCTCAACCCCACGGGCAACAGCTACCTCTGGGACGGCGTGGCGGGGGCCCACGTGGGCGTGATCGAGGCCGATGGCCTCGCTCCCGACGAGTTCGTCTACACCACCAACATCGTGGAGAAGTTCCCCGACAAGGAAGGCGTGGGCCGCGAGTCGGCGCGCGCGGAGGACATCGAGCGTGGCCTGCTCACGAAGTTCGTGCAGCGGACATCGTGGCTGTTCTACCGCCACATCGAGGACAAGTATCCGCAGAACTGAGGTCGTCAGGCCCACCCAGACCGACATCGAAAC
>CAIOCH010000024.1 GCA_903856525.1 uncultured bacterium
CCGTCGGAATCGATGTCGCCCGACGCGAGGCAGTACGAGTCCTCCGCGTCGCCGATGCCGCCGTCCGCGGCGCGATCCACCAGCGGAAATCCGCCTTCGTTGAGCCACAGGTACTCGGGCGCGCCCGCCATCGAGCAGGCGAAGAGGTCCTCGTCGGCGTCGTTGTCGGCGTCGAAGATGAGCGCGCCCCAGCCCGTGGCGTCGCCGCGCACGCCCAGCTCGGCGTCTCGCCGAGCGTAGGTGAGCGCATCGTCGGTCGCCAGCAGCGCATGGCCCGTGGCGATGTTGGTGCAGTAGATGTCGACCTGCCCGTTCATGTCGAGGTCGCCCGCGCACACGCCCATCGAGTCGATCGCGATGCATGAGCCATTGGAATCCTCGGAGACGAAGGCGCCGCCGATGTTGCGGAAGTAGCGGTTGGGCAGTGCCGCCGTGCCCTTGTCGTTGGACACGTAGAGGTCGCAGTCGCCGTCGCGGTCGAGGTCCTGCAGCATGCAGTGGAAGCTCGCCCCCGCGTCGTCGACGCCGAGCATGGCGGCGATCTCGCTGAAGGTGCCGTTGCCGTTGTTGCGGTAGAAACGGTTGCGCATCTGGTTCTGCAGCGAACCGGTGCGCATGGCGATCGCAAGGTCGAGGTCCCCGTCGCCGTCGAAGTCGCCGAAGGCGCTGCCTGCGCCCGGCCCCGAGATGCCCGTCAGGTGCGCCGATGCCGTGGCGTTCGCAAAGAACAGGCCGCCCTCGTTGCGGAAGAGCATCGCTGATTGCAGCCAGCGCGTGCAGAAGAGGTCGAGATCTCCGTCGCCGTCGTAGTCGCCCGCCACCACGCCCGACACCTTGGCCACCGCGGGCAGTCCAGAGAACGCAGTGCGATCCTCGAAGGAGCCGGAGCCGTTGTTGCGGAAGAGCGCGATCTGCCCCCCTGCGGCGCCGGTGGCGATGATGTCTTCGTCGCCATCGTTGTCGAGATCGACGAGCGCCACGCCGCAGCCGTACTGGCCCGAGCCGCCGAAGATGCCATCGGTGACCACGTACTGGACGCCCCGCGCGACCGCCTCGTCGGTGAACACGGGGACATCGCCCATTGCAGAAGCGGACAACGCCCAGGAGGCCATCACCGCTTGAAACAGGACACAACCGTCGGGGATGTTCACGTTTCGTCCAAACGCGAGCATCGTCGTCTCGAAGTCAGCAGACTACGGGCGGCGTCTTTGGATACAACGGAATTCGCGGAAAGTCCGACTCGATCCGCGGGGGTCGCCGCGTGGGGGACGCGCTCCGCACGACGCCGGATCGCAATACCCAGTGGATCGCAGGACTTACGCCGGTGGACTTCCGGAATGGGAACTTCCGAGCGGGGGACTTCCGCGAGCAGGCTCCGACGCCCATGCAGGCGGCGGACACTCCACCATGGTGCCGTCGACCTCCACGCGCCACGCGTGGAGCTGCGCTCCGTGAGGTTCGGATGCATCGACCCGCGCGCCGTACAGCGCGTCACCCACGAGCGGATGCCCCTCGTAGGCGAATCCCGCGCGGATCTGGTGACGGCGCCCCGGCCCCAGCAGCTCGACTTCCACGAGCGTCGTCTCATCGCGCACCGACCGCACGCGCCAGCGGCAGCGGCCGATGGTGTCCGGCTCGCCGCGCGTGTGCACCGTGACCTTGGAACTGCCCTTGTGACGGCTGGTGAAGCTCAGGGTGAAGGCCCCTGCCATGACGCGTTCCGCGAAAAAACCATGGACACGCGCGAGGTAGATCTTGCGGATCTCCCCGCCGCGGCCGCTGAAGGCGTCGCGCAGGCGTTCGCGCGTCGCAGCGTCCTTGGCGACGATGAGGCAGCCGCTCGTGTCGAAGTCGAGGCGATGGACAAGGCCGCACTCCTCGAGGTCCGCGAGTTCGGGCCGCGTCGCGCGCAGCCACGACTCCACCGTCGCGGCTTCTCCCGCACGCTGCGCCACACTGTGGACACCGGCGGGCTTGGCCACCACGAACCACGCGGTACCCTCGTGCAGGACGGAAATCGCGGGCGTGGGCTCTTGCGTGTGCATCGTGGGGTCGCGACTGTACCCGACATGCACGCCCTGCTGATCTGCCTCCTTGCCGTGCTCGGAATCGCCGCTCCCTCATTCGCGGAGAAGCCCTCCACGCCCAAGGCGCTGCTCTGGCAGGAGCCGTTCGTGGTGGATGTCACCATCCTGTCCGTCGAGGAGAAGTCCGGGCCACACTCCGGCTCGAGCGTCTGGCATCGCGTGCGCATCGACCGCGTGGAGCGCGGTGAGGGGCTCGCGGTCGGCGCGGAGACCGCCGTCGTGTCGCGCACCTACCGGCTCGCGCCGGGCACCGCGGGAACGATCGGCCACCGCGGCGGGTGGAAGGGTCCGAACGGATTGCCGCTCAAGGGCGACCGTGCGCGGATCTTCGCCGCGGGCACGGTTGCGACACTCCAGCCCCACTTCGTCAACGGCTGGCAGCCGGTCGAGCCCGCGATCGCGTTCGTCGCCGCCGACGACGAGTACCGCAGCGAGATCACCATGCCGTTTCTCGCGGAACTCGTCCGTCAGCCGCTCGGAGTGACGAAGAGCCTGCATCTTGCAACCGATCGCGCACCCAGCGGTGGTCCGAACCCGACACCGAAGGTCGACGCCAAGACCAACCTCACCGGGTCGTACACGCTGTGGAACACCGACGTCCTCGTCGCCTACATGCGCTTCGAGCGACTCGATGACGGCACGCGCCGTGAGTTCCTCGAGCCGCTTGACCGCGGCACACCGCTGGTCGCCTTCCGCACCACGACGCACGCATTCGCGTATCCCGAGGGGCACCCCGCTGCGTCGCTCAACAACGGCTTCGGCGAGAAGTACCTCGGGACTCCGTGGCGGTTCCACCACGGCCACTCGTCGAAGACGCGCATCCTTCCGCCGGACGCCGAGTGCGCGAAGCATCCGATCCTTGCCGGCGTGACCATCCCGCCCGAGGGAATCGTGGTCCCGAGCTGGCTCTACCACGTCGAGCCGCTGCCAGCGGACTGCACGGTCCTCCTGTGGGGCGAAGCGATCGACAGCGAGCGCAAGGACGCGCCGCAGAGGCAGCCGATCCTGTGGGTGCGCGAACGCCCCGTCAATCCACGCGGGTCGCGGGATCCGAAGGAGCCTCCGCCGCCAGCGCCGCGACCGCAGCGCATCGCCTACACCTCGCTCGGCCATCCCGGGGACTTCGCGCATCCCGAGGTTCGCCTGATCGCGGCGCAGATGGTGGCGTGGGGCGCGTCGCGCGAGGGCGAACTCGACGACGCGGAACGCACGGCGATCCGCGGAGCGGCGTTCGCAGCACCGCAAACCCGCTGATTCCGCCTGCTTGTTCCGCGCCGTGATTTCACGCGGCCTGCGGGGTACACTCGTCGTCTCAGGACCCGCCCATGCCCTACTACACCAAGCTCGGCAAGCTCCCCTCCAAGCGCCACATCCAGTTCCGCCGTCCCGACGGCAAGCTGTACGCCGAAGAGGTGTTCGGCACCGAGGGCTTCGTCGGCCCGACCTCGACCCTGTACCACATCAACCCGCCGACCCAGGTGATCGGCTGGAAGGCGCTCTACTCGACCAAGGTCGAGTACGTCGAGCGCGACACCATGCGCATGCGCCATGTGAAGAGCGCGCCGCTGCCGCCAAAGGGCGACGCCGTCACCGGCCGCGTGGTCCTGTTCGGCAACAGTGATGTCGAGATCAGCGTGTGCGCGCCGGCCGAGCCCATGAAGTACCACTTCAAGAACGCGATGGCCGACGAGTGCTTCTTCATCCACTTCGGCTCGGGCACGGTGTTCACCATGTTCGGCGCGCTCAAGTTCGGGCCGAAGGACTACATCGTCATCCCGAAGGGCACGATCTACCGGTTCGAGTTCGACAAGACGAAGGCGGGCGAGCCCCAGCCGCGCATGCTCCTCATGGAGAGCGTCAACGGCTCGCACATCCTGCCGCCGCCGCGCTACCTCTCCAAGAAGACCGCGCAGTTCCTCGAGCACGCGCCCTACTGCGAGCGCGACCTGCGCCTGCCCGAGATGCCGATGACCTTCGACAAGAAGGGCTCGTTCGAGGTGCGCATCAAGAGCCGCGACCTCGTGCACTCGTACCAGTACAGCTACCACCCGCTCGACGTCGTCGGCTGGGACGGCTGCTACTACCCCTACTGCTTCAACATCGACGACTTCAGCCCGATCGTCGGCAAGCACCACATGCCGCCGCCGACGCACCAGACGTTCGAGGCCCACAACTTCGTGATCTGCTCGTTCTGCCCGCGGCCGCTCGACTTCCACCCGCAGGCGATCGTGGTGCCGTACAACCACTCGAACCTCGACTCGGACGAGGTCCTCTACTACGTCGAGGGCAACTACAAGGCGCGCAAGGGCATCGAGGTCGGCTCGCTCTCGCTGCATCCGCAGGGCATCCCGCACGGCCCGCACCCGGGCACGCCCGAGGCCACGATCGGCGCGACGCACACCAACGAGCTCGCGGTGATGTGCGACACCTTCGCGCCGCTGTACCCCACGCAGGCGGCGCTCGATCTCGACGATCTCCACTATCCGCGCTCGTGGGAGCACGGATGGGAGCCGGACGAGGCTGCTGCGACGGCGGGTGACGCGAAGCCGAAGACGACGGCGAAGTCCACGGCGGCGGTGAAGGGCAAGAAGTCCGCGGCGACCAAGTCCAAGGCGGGCACGAAGACCACGCGGAGCGGATCCGCGAGCCGCGGCAAGGCTGCTGACACGTGGAGTTGAGTGTCCTTAGGAGTTGAGTGTCCTTAGGAGTTGAGTGTCCTTAGGAGTTGAGTGTCCTTAGGAGTTGAGTGTCCTTAGGAGTTCAATGTCCTTAGGAATTGAGCGTCCGTGCGGAGTTGACGGCGAGCTGGAGTTGACCGACGCGCGGCGTCGAGGACCGAACCACATGGCGCCACTCGCCACACTTTCCGCTGCGATCGTCGCGTTGGCATTGTCTGTCGCGGCCCCGCCGCCTGCGACGACGGACGCACCTCCATCCACGCCCGCCAAGGCCGCCGATCCGCCCGCCGCAAAGCCCTCCCCCAGACCGGTCGACGGGATCCTGCACTGCGAGCCGCAGAAGGGACTTCCCCGCGAGAAGCTCGGTTTCCTTGGCGAAGAGTGGACCTGCGAGCTTTGCCTCGACGAGACATCGCGTGCGACGGGCATGGGCGCGCGCACGGAGTTTCCCGCGGGCACGGCGATGGTGTTCATCTATCCGCGCGCCTCGGTGCTCGCGTTCTGGATGAAGGACTGCCTGATCGACCTCGACATGATGTTCGTGGATGTCGACGGCAGGATCACGGCGCTCCACGAGGCCAGGAAGGAGCCGCTCCGCAAGCAGGCGCAGTCGCTGGAGGCCTATGAGCGCGGTCTCAAGCGGTACAGCTCGAACCGCCGCGCGCAGTTCGTGATCGAGGTGCCTGCGGGCACCATCGCGCGGCTCAAGCCGCAGCTCGGGCAGCGGATCGACCTCGACTGGAAGGCGCTGGCGGAGCGCGCGAAGTAGACCCCGAGGGAAGACCCCGAGGGAAGACCTCGAGGGAAGACCTCGAAGGAAGACCCCGAGCAGGACACTGAAGAAGCTCCGCGCAAACGCGCGTCGACTCCCGCCCGCATCCGATTTCGCATGACGTCCGCGAGTTTCCCCACTCGGCTCCCGCATGCACGGGCCTGCCGGCGCTTCGCCGCAGCCCTCACGCTGCCAGCAGTCGCCTTCCCCGCGCGATGCGCTTCAGGCTCTTGATCGACGCGTGGCTCTGGATCGGCGAGCCGTTGGCGCGTGGCGGTGGTTCGGGAACCGGCTGGCGACCGCATCCAATCGCGGTCACAGGCCCAGTCGCAGCCGCCATCGA
>CAIOCH010000025.1 GCA_903856525.1 uncultured bacterium
GTCGTTGCAGCCAACGAGGGTGGTGTTGAGCGTGTCGTAGTCATAGGCGGCCGGATTGGTGCCCATGTCGTAGACAGCGACCTTGGTGTCGAAGGTCGAGTTGTTGCAGGTGTACACGCGCAGCGAGCCGTTGGCCGGCGACTGGAAGCGGTACCACACGTCGTTGAGGAAGAAGTCGTTGCCCGAGCTGCAGGTCGCGGCCGGGTGGTTCGGGCCGTCGGTGTTGCAGCCGGCGTTGTTCACGACGCGGCTGGTGTCGCCGGCAACCACGGTCGCGGCGGGCGCGCAGTCGTTGGCGACGGCGGCGTTCGGGGTGATGCACTGGTGCACGAAGATGCCGCAGGCCGCGACAGCGCCCTGCACGCAGGTCTCGTCCCAGCCGATTTCGCAGCAGAGCGGGTTGGCAGCGCACACCGCGGTGCAGCAGGTGGCGTCATCGCAACCCGGGGTCGCGTGCACTTCGCCGCAGCCACCCGTCGCAGGGCAGCCCGCGCCGGCGGGGGTAAAGGTGAGCAGCATGGAGGCAGCGCCGAACTCGACGCCGTTCCAGCCACCGACGCGCACGTAGTAGGTCGTGCCCGCGGTCACACCGAAGCCGGTGATCTTGGAGAAGAAGTTCTGGCAGGCGGCGTCGGCCGGAGCGTCACCGTTGCAGCCAACCTGGGTCAGGGCGCCGCACGAGCCCGAGTAGAGCACCATCGAGGTGTCATAGCCACCCGCAAGGCAGGTGCTGACGTCGATCGTGCCACCCTCGGTCGCGGTGTAGCTGAACCACACGTCCTTGTTGCCCGTTCCCCAGTCGAGGAAGGTGCCCGTGCACAGCGCGTCGGTCGGCGCGGCATCGGCGCTGGCGGTCGCGCTGGTGGTGTCAAAGGCAACAGCGGTGCCCGCGGTGAGCGCGATCGCTCCCGAGCACTCGTCGTTGGCGACCTGGCCCATCGCCAGCGTCGTGAAGCCAGCCGTCGCAAGGACGGTGGACACGAGCAGGCTCGTACCACTGAGATTCTTCATCGCATCGCTCCTAGAAAAGGGTCCTTCACGGACCACGACTGAAGGTTGGGGTCACTCGACCGCAACCGGGGACTCTGCACGAACTCCGAATACGGACGGGTTCGCGTCGCTGCTCGCGTCTGGGTCGCGAGCTGTTCGGAGACAGCGCGCGATGGCGACGCGACTTTCCAAATATGAATCGGTGATCGGACGATCCAAACGGAATCTTTCCGACAACTCATAAAACCGCACCTCTCTCTTCGGTTGGGTTGCGGAAGTTTCGAGAGAAAGTGGTTCAAATCATTATTGGAACGTCCGAGAATGCCGCATTCCGACCTGCTGCACCAAAAACAGCGTTGCGGGCCCCCATGGAGACCCGCAACGCAATTGGTTACAAGACAGAGTGTTAGGGCGCAGGCTCGATCGTCACCGTCAGCCGAAGCGAGGTGAGCTGCTCTGCGACCAGTTCCGCATGTTCTCGGTGCGTCGCCAACACGAGCGATAACCCCTTCTTGTGGGCTTCCATCGTGCAACGGGTCGCTGCAGGCACGCTCAACCGGGCAAACCGACAGAGCGACTCGATCACAAACCCCATGTCGTTCACCTCGTCGTTGTGCAGAAGCACATTCCAAGGCGGAAGTTTCTCCGTCGGCGTCTTGGGAGACGGCTTGCTGGAGGGCGCGGTTCGCGTCGGGGCCGGCGCAATCGGTTGACTCATCAGTAAAGACCCTTCAAGGAAGCGCTCTCTCTGTCGCGCGGAGCTAGAGCGCAAGTATACGGGGGACACACCCCGCGATCCATGCAACAGTCAGTGTGCCGCGAAAACTCACCGCAGCGGTCGTCGTTTGCAGTTCTCGGTCAAATTGTCCTCGGAACTCGCGACCGTCATCGGCGCCAGTCCACGACCAACTTGCCGAACTGCTCCCCCGCTTCCAGCCGCGCGAAGGCCTCGCGCCCCTCGCTCGGCGAGAACACGCGATCGATCGTGGGCCGAATGGCGCCGCTGCGGAGCAGCGACACGACCTCACGGAACTCGCGCATGTCACCCATGGTGGAGCCGACCAGCCGCAGCTGGTTCCAGAAGATACGGGTGAGGTCCGTCGTCGCGTCGGGCCCGGTTGTCGCGCCGCAGGTGGCAAAGGTGCCGCCGCGCGCCAGGCTCTTGATGCACGAGCCGTGGATCGACTTGCCCACGCTATCGACGCACAGGTCGACGCCACGCCGTGCCGTGAGCTGACGGACCTCCTTGGACCAATCCTGCCCGCTGTCGAGCACCGTGTGATGGGCGCCCAGCGCCCGCGCGCGCTCCAGCTTCCAGGCATGGCGACTGGTGACGATGACCTCGCAGCCGAAGTGCCGGGCGATCGCCATTGCGGCGAGGGCCACGCCGCCTCCGATGCCGGTGATGAGCACCAGCATCCCAGCGCGCAGTCCCGCTTGGGTGACCATCATTCGCCAGGCCGTGAGATGGGTCAGACCGAAGGCAGCCGCCTCAATCGGGTCGGTTTCACCTATTTCGAGCACATTGTGAATGGGTGCAACAAACCGCTCTGCGAGGCACCCAGGGCCATGTTCGCCAATCATAAAGATGTCTGCGGGGCTCGGACGAAGGCCCGGACGAGCAGGGTCAGGCCTGGGCACGGCGGCGTTGAGCAGGACGCGGCGGCCAACAAAGGTCGGATCGACCTTTTCTCCCGCGGTTTCGATGATGCCGCAGCCGTCCGATCCCGAAATCGCGGGGTAGCGAATGTCGATCCCGGGAAGGCCCCGGCCGACCCACAGATCGAGGTGGTTGAGCGCCGCCGCTTCGGTCCGGACCACGACCTCGTCAGGACCAAGCCGAGGCTCGGGGAAGTCGGTCACGACCTCGACGTTCGGAAGCACGGGACTGCCCTGACGCGCGATGGTGATTGCTCGCATGGCCGCAGTGTACGGATTCGCAGCGGCGTCGAGCGCGATCCGTATCATCGCCACCATGCTGACCGTCCGCTGCCCGCTCCTCGGTTTCACCCTCGCCGCGGTCCTTTCCGCGCTGTGCATGACCCAGCCCACCCATGGACACACCCATGGACAGGCAACGCCGGCCCAGCAGTCGGCGCAGGCCGCAGTGTCCTGCCCGATTGCCGCCGTGCCACCGCGCATGGACTTTGGCGTGGTCGAGCCAGGCACCACCGTGTCGGCCACCATCAAGCTCATGAACCCGCTCGACCGCCCGATCCGCATCGTGGCCTCGACGCCGAGCTGTACCTGCACGACGGTGGACATGGTGGGCAAGGTCATCCCAGCCAAGGGCTACCTGGAGATGCCCATGTCGATGAAGACCTCGCGCGCGGTCGGCAAGAAGGCCGCCAAGGTCGACCTGCAGTTCGAGGGCATCCGCATTCCGCTGTCGGTGCAGATCGATGCCGAGACCGCTTATGCGGTGCGTGCCAATCCGCCATTCATCGACGCGCTCGCTCCCGAGCGCATGAAGGGGTTCTTCGAAGTGGTGTCGTCCGACGGGCAGCCGTTCGTGGTGCGCTCAGTGGACGGGCGCCCGGCCGTGTCCGCCGATGGATCCGAGATGAAGCCCGCCACCCGCCAGGTGGTGCGGTATGACCTCACGCAGACAGGCCTCAAGACCGTGGTGCCCCCCTTCCTGATCGTTGAGACAGACCACCCCAAGTGCCCCGTGCTCGACCTGCGGGTCCGCCACGAGACCACCCGCATCGCGCCGATCCTCAACTTCGCTGAGTTCCGCGAGAACCTCGGCGTGGTGGAGAACGGCAAGCCGGTGGAGTTCGACATCGAGCTCAAGAAGGCGGGACCGAGGCGCGTGGATCGGGTGACGGCAAACCACAAGGAGTTCCGTGCCGAGTTGGTCAACCAGAAGTCAGATGGCGATTCGCTGCTGGTCACGGTGCGGCTGACCCCGGTCGGCATGCCCAAGGGACCGTTCCTCTTCAGCTGCACCTACGGGTCGGGCCCGCAGACATCGGAGCTGTGGATCTACGGCGTCTGTCGCTGAGGGCCGTAGGTTGCTGGAAACGCGTTTTTTGCGGACGCAGCCCGATCCTGGCGGAGTCTCGCCGCGAACTTGTGCGAGGACGAATCCAAGCCGAGTCCCCCGCGAAACCTCGGCACCATGATCCTCTCCGCACCCGCTCAAGACGTCATCCGGATTCGCAAGTACCCGAATCGCCGTCTCTACGACACCAGCCGTTCGACGCACCTGACGCACGACGAAGTGCTTGCGATCGTGCGCCGCGGTCAACGCGTACAGATCAGCGACAGCCGCACCGAGACGGACATCACCAACGAGGTGCTGCTCCAGATCCTCATCGCCCGCGAGCCCGCGATCGTGGCGGCGCTTCCCACCACCACCCTGCTGGCCATCGCCCGTTCGACGCCCGAATCGACCGCCGCAGCCGCCGCCTCGCTCAGCGAAGCCTCGGGTGGCAACTCGATGCTCACCGCCCGCGCGCGCTGAAGTCGGCAGCACAACCATCGTCTTGGAGCACCCACCGCGCCACTCCGCGGTGGGTGTTTCGCTTTTGACACCGCCTCGCCGCGTACGATCCGCGCATGCCATCGATCTGCCTCGTGCCACTGATGTCCCTGCTCGCGACCGCGGCCGAGCCGCCGCTGGACACGCGCATCGACGCAAGCAAGGTGACCACCCTGCCCGCTCCGACGGTGTCGTCGGTTGCGGATCCCGTGCGCGCAACCGCCCCCGAGCCGGTGCTCCGCATCGCCGCGAAGGCTTCGGACGTGCCGCTCTCGGAGGAGCGCTACGCGCTCGCCCGCAAGGCGGTGCGTGCTGGCCTCGAGTTCCTCGCGCAGCGCCAGTCGCCGCGCGGCACATGGTTCGAGGGCGAGGAGGTGGAGCCCACCGACATGGAACCGCGCAAGCGCGCGGCGAGCGTGGCCGTGACCGCCATGGGCCTCAAGGCGTTCGCGCAGGCGGGTGACGCGCTCGAAGGACGCGCCGCCGAGGCGCGCACCCGCGCGCGCAATGCGCTCGATGCCGCGATGGGCGATGCGAAGGTGATGGACATCGTGGCGACCGGTGGCATCGGGAACTACGTGATGAGCTCGGTCGCGAGCGCGCTCGCGGCGGTGGGCGACGCCGACGCGCGGCTGGGCGCGCAGCGTGCCATCCGATGGCTGTCCGACAACCAGTGGGATGGCGGCGAGGGCGTGGATCCGACCAAGGACTGGTACGGCGGTGCGGGCTACGGCAACGGCAAGCGCCCCGATCTCTCCAACACGCAGATGATGCTCGATGCGATGCATGATGCGGGCGTGTCGGCCGACGACCCCGCGATGCAGCGCGCGCTTGCCTTCGTGGCCCGCACGCAGAACCGCAAGACGAGCAATCCCGCGCAGTGGGCGCAGGATGGCGCGGGCGACGGCGGCTTCGTGTACTCGCCCGCCAATGGTGGCGAGAGTTTCGCGAGCGACGCTGCGGGCGAGGGCCGCTACGGCGAGAAGCTGCCCACGAAGAGCCTGCGCAGCTACGGCTCGATGACCTACGCGGGCTTCAAGAGCATGCTCTACGCCGGGCTCTCGCAGGACGATCCCCGCGTGAAGGATGCGCTCGGCTGGATCGCGCGGCACTTCACCTTCGAGGAGAACCCGGGCCTCGGGCAGCAGGGCTACTTCTACTACATCCACGCCATGTCGCGGGCGCTGCATGCATCGCGGCTCGATGGGATCACCGATGCCAAGGGCGCGCGGCGCGACTGGCGCGAGGAGCTCATCGACGCGATCGCGGCGCGGCAGCGGCCCGACGGATCGTGGGTGAACACCGTCGAGCGCTGGGAGGAGGCGAACGAGGAGCTCGCCACCATCTACGCCGTGCTGGCGCTCGAGGAAGCCATCAAGCCGCTGAAGACGATGGAGTGAGCTCCACCTGCGGCTCGCGCTCGGGCGCGACCATGCGCAGGCTGAACGCTCCGAGCATGGCGGTCATGGCGAGGATGAGCGCACCGAGCGCCTGGTGCGCGCTGGTGACGACCACCTCGTACACGGGGATCGCCTGGTCGACGCGCAGCAGCACCACCACGAGCGCGCCGATGCCGAGGGCGAGCTGCAAACCCACGGCGTGCACGAGTCCCTTGCCCAGCACGCGGATGGGCTTGATGTCGCGGCAACGGCTCGAGGCGATGGCGCCGGTGGCCACTGCCACCACCAGGATGACGAGCGCGCCCGCGATGTGGCCCCAGATCGGCCACGCGGGATGCACGGCCGCCTGCTCGCCGGTGGGCGGGATCTGCAGGTGACGGTAGCTCGCGCCGAAGAAGAGCTGCACGAGCAGAAGCACGCAGAGCGCGATGGGCAGGCCACGCACGCGGTCGGCGTGCTGGATGCCGCGCGCAGGCGACGCGTTGCGCCAGAGATCGCTCGTGACCACCGCGATCACGCAGGCGGTGGCGAAGACGATCTGGCCGAACATGCCGTGCACGATGGCGAGCAGCGTGCTGGGCTGGAGCTCGAGGCCGCTGGTGGCCACCGTCAGGTTGCCGGTCACACGCAGCCCGCCGAGCAGTCCCTGCACGCAGATCATGGTGAGGAACGCGACCGCGACGACGCGCACCCACGCGCGTCGGTCCTCGCGCCACACCACGCTCAGGAGGACCAGCGCCGTGGTGCCCACGAGCATGCCGAAGAGCCGGTGCGCGTGCTCGTAGAAGATGCCGCCCTTCATCTCGCTGATGGGATAGAGCAGCATGTTGTGCCCGAACGAGTTGGGCCAGTCCGGCACCGCGAGACCGCTCTCCAGGCCCGTCACCAGGCCTCCGGTGACGAGGAGGATGAAGATGGTCGCAGCCGACACGCGCGCGAAGAGCCCCGCGGTGGCCGGGAGCGCGATGGGCCGCGCGTTGCGCGCGAGCTGCCCGCCGAGCCAGGCGAGTACGGCGCTGATCGCGAACAGGCCCAGCACATAGAGGGCGGCCAACACAGGCTGCGAGCCTTCCCTACCGTCGTAGAGGAAGGAGCCGATGACCAGGAGGTTCGCGAGCGCCGAGGTCAGGCCGACCCGGATGGGCGACGTGCCGGCACGGCGCGCAATGGCGCCGAAGAGCACGGGCACCGCGAGGGTGGCGATGAAGAGCAGTTCGCCCAGCCAGAGTCCGGGCGCCATCATGGCCACATAGCCGATGGCCCACATGGCGGTCGTGGTCGCGAAGCCGAGTGCGAGCGTGACGGTTCGGATGTGGTACGCCGCGCAGAGCACGAGCGCCGACAGGACCACCATGATCGCGAGCAGGATTCCGAGACCGAGGACGGTGGGACCAGTGGTCGTGCTGGCGGCCTCGGTGATGGAGGCGCCGGACTCCGCGGCGGACGCAGCCTCCTGCGCGAGCATCGGGATGAGCGAGTGGATCATGCGGTTGCTCCCGCGGCACGCAGCCGCGCGTCGGTGTGCGAGGGGCGTCTATAGTAGGATTTCCGCCCAGGCCACTATGCCCGACACCATTGAAATCCCTGCGAACGACGATGCTGCGATGGCGGCACTCGTCACCGATCCGCGCGGACGTCCACGCGCACGGGGTGTTCTCGGCATCTGGGCCGAACTCACCAAGGTGCGGCTCAACGCGCTGGTGCTCGTCACCACGGCGGTGGGCTTCGCGCTTGCGGAACTCGGACCGATCGACTGGATCCGCCTGGGCTGGACCTGCGCTGGGACCGCATGTGCGGCCGCGAGCGCGTCGCTCTTCAACCAGCTGTTCGAGCGGCGGCGCGATGCGCTCATGCTGCGCACGCGTGGACGGCCGCTCCCCGCCAAGCAGGTGCATCCGGCGGTGGTGTTCGTGGCGGCGATGCTCACGGGCTACGCGGGGGCGGCGCTGCTTGGCCTCATGGTCGGGCTGCTTCCGGCGGCGCTCGCGGCCATCAACATCCTGCTCTACGCCGTGCTCTACACGCCGCTCAAGCCGCGCACGACCTTCAACACCCTCGTGGGCGCGGTGTGCGGGGCGATTCCGCCGGTGATCGGGTGGACGGCGGTCACTGGAAGCGTGGATCCGGGCGCATGGCTCCTCGGCGGCATCCTGTTCGTCTGGCAGATCCCCCACTTCCTGGCGCTCGCGTGGATGTACCGCGAGGACTACGCGCGCGGCGGGCATGAGATGCTGCCCGTGCGCGACCACGATGGCGAGATCACCGCGCAGGTGGTGCTGCTCACCACGCTGCCGCTCGTGCCCATGGCCATGAGCGCCACGGCGCTCGGGCTCGTCGGGCCGGTGAGCGCTGTGGTGTGCGCGGTGTGCGGCATAGGCTTCGCGTGGTTCGCGTGGGGCTTCTTTCGCGCGCGCGATGACCGCAGTGCGCGGCGGCTGTTCCTCGCGAGCATCACCTATCTGCCCGTCGTGCTCGCGGTCATGACCATCGATCGTGGTCCCGGATCGCTGACCTCGCTGTTCCGCGGCCGTGGCGGCGTGACCGTGGAGGAGACGCCGGCAGCGGCGGCGCAGAACGCCGCGGAACAAGCACCCCCCACCCAGGACACGGGAGACCGGCGATGAATGCACCGACCACCGATCGCGGCTCGCCCACGCTCACCTTCCGCGGGGGCGGCTGGGTGATCGCACTGGCTGCGCTGCTGGTGCTGCTGGTGTTCGCGTGGAGCATGCTGGGGCCGATCATGGGCAGGCGGCCCACGGGCGATGGCCACAACCTCGCGAGCTACGGGTACGACCTCTCCACGCTGCTCGTCCCGCGGGAATCGCTCACGCCTTCGGGCAATCCGCGCGGCTTCCTGCCCTCGCTCGATGCGCCGGCGCACCTGCGCGGCGCCGAGATGCGCGTGTTCAACGAGAACAACCGGCCCAAGTACGTGGTCAGCACCGATCGCGTCCTCGGAATCGTGATCAACGGACAGGCCCACGCGTGGCCGCTCTCGATGCTCAACGTGCACGAGGTGGTCAACGACACCGTGGCGGGGCTGCCCGTGGTGGCCACCTACTCGCCGCTCTGCGACACGGCCATGGTGTTCAAGCGCGAGGTGGGTGGCGCGGTCCGCGTGTTCGAGGTGAGTGGGCTGCTGGTCGACTCGAACCTCGTGCTCTGCGACAAGTCGGTCGAGAAGGCGGCTGGGCAGGTCGGTACGGATGCGGGCGGCGGATCCGTGCCAACCGCGCATGTGCCCAGCCTGTTCCTGCAGCTCGAGCGCCGCGCCGTGGCGGGACCGTTGGCCGCCGCCGGTGCAGGATTGGAGTTGCTCGCGGGAGCCTGCATCACCACCTGGGCGGATTGGCTCGCGCTCCATCCGCAGACCACGGTCACCCTGCGCGACCCGCAGATGATCCGACGCATGAAGGAGATCTCGTACGCGCGGTACTTCCTGTCGGACGGGCTCGAGTATCCCGCAGAGCCGATGCGCCCGCGGGAGTCGCTCGCGGCGGAGGGCCTGCGCCTCAAGTCACCCATGATCGCGTTCGAGCTGGGCGGCGTCTGGCGCGCTGTCTCGGTGGAGACGCTGGCCTCCCGCTGCGATGCGGAGCGGAGTGTCCGCTGGACCGTGGACGGCGTCCCCCTGATCGCGCATGTACCCGCAGGACCCGCCGTGGCCCGCGTCGTGCGAGAGGATGGGCAGCCGCTCCACACGGTGCCCAGCCTGCTCTTTGCCCTGGACGCAGTGCTCGCCGCCCGGGAGGGACCGACGGCGCTCGAGGTGATCGGACCGCCACAGCGCGTGGCCGAATAGGCGCCACGCAGGTTCCCGGGACCGGATTGGGAAAATCCAAACAAAGTCGTGCGCTTCCGCGCGCGCTTGTCGCATGAGACCGCGTCGGAGTGCTCTCTCTTTCGGGGGTGCATGACGGGTCTTGGCTGCGAATGGGGTGCAGCGAAGGCGTTCCGGGGTGTGCATGCCGGGAAAATTCGGATCAGATCGGCGCGCGGTGCCAGCCTGCAAAGGCTGGCATCGTTGCTTTTGCGCACTGCCGCTGATGCGCGGCGCACCACTCTCAGCGGAGCGAGCCGAACCAGAGCGTGGCGTACAGCACGATCCACGCCCCAT
This sequence comes from uncultured bacterium, assembly GCA_903856525.1. Lineage (GTDB taxonomy): Bacteria > Planctomycetota > Phycisphaerae > Phycisphaerales > SM1A02 > QWPT01. Next base: position 9,998 of record CAIOCH010000025.1, read on the forward strand.
CGAGGAAGTGCCAGTACATGGCGCAGTAGACGATGCCGCGGTGGTTGTCGGGGGTGTAGGCGGCGCGGGCCGCCTTGACGGCGGTGATGGCCATTGCCGGGAGTCCGCCCAGTACATGGGCCGCGTGCATGCCCGTGAGCACATAGAAGGTCCACGCGTAGAGGTTGTCGGCCACGAGAACCCCCTGCGTGACCCACTGCCGCCAGGCGACAGCCTGGATGGCCAGAAAGCCGAGGGCGAGGGCGATCGTGACGAGCATCATGCCGCCCTGCGCGGGATCGCCACGCCGACCCGCGTTGGCAGCCCGCTGCATGGTCGCGCTCGACACCACCAGCAGCACCGTGCTGGCGAGCAGGATCGACGGAGGCGCGGGAGCATTGGCGGGGATGAACCCGTCGCCATTGTCGACGCGCACCACGACGTAGCCGAGGATCGCCGACACGAAGAGCACCGCCAGTGTGGCCAGGAAGAGCCACATGCCGAAAAGGCCCGCTTGGAAGCGGGCCTTCGGGTCGTCGAATGGAGTGTCGCGCTGCGGCACGGTGCGGGCCGCGTCACTTCTTACCGGTGACAGGAGCGAACGGCGCGTTGGCATCGAGGTAGGTCTGCACCTGCTTGGCGTTGCCCTGGTTCTCCTGGCCCATGTACTGGCCCACGTCCATCATGCAGAAGACCATCATGAGCACCACGAAGAGCATCGAGCCCACGAGCACCATGAGGTTGAACGGACGATCCCATCGCAGGTGCATGAAGAACAGCGACACCAGCGTGGCCTTGACCACGGCGATGCCGATGGCGAGGTAGATGTTGGCCTCGCCGAGGTCGATGTAGCGGGCGGCCACGGTGATGACCGTGAGCACGAGCAGCGCTCCGCCCGTGGCGAAGAGCGTGGAGTACGGCACGAGGTGCCCGACCAGCGGGTGCTGCTCGCCGTGACCGTGAGAATGACCGTGTGCTGCGTGGGATGACATGGGTGGTTCCTCCTGCGTCGACAGGCGGATCAGTGAATCAGGTAGAAGAGCGGGAAGAGGAAGATCCACACCAGGTCGACCACGTGCCAGTAGAGGCCGACGAGATCGACGGGCGTGTAGTAGTCGCTGCCGTAGCGGCCCTTGAGCGAGCCCCAGAGCAGCCAGCCGATGACGCCCACGCCGATGAGCACGTGGATGCCGTGCAGGCCGGTCATGAGGTAGTAGATGGCGAAGAACTGGTGCGTGTTGGCCGGCATCTCCGGATCGAGGAGGTGCGGGCCGGTCTTGTGACCGACATGCGCGGCCTCGCCGGCGGCAGCGACCATCTCGGCAGGCGCCACGCCATCGGGACCCGTCTTGGGTGCGGCAATGGCGGTGGCATCGCTCGGCGGCAGCTGCACGATCGGCTCGATGGCCGCACCGGCGGACGGATTGGGCGAGGTGATGGCGAGCACTGGGTTCGCCACGGGAGTGGGCTCGACCTTGGCCGCCTGCGCGTCGGCATCGGTGACGGGCTGGTAGAACGCCTGGCCCCACTTGAGGTTGAGGTGGAACTTGTGCGTGTACTCGAAGTACTTGATGACCAGGAAGCCGATCGCCCCGGCCAGCGTGAGCGCCAGGCAGAGCGAGAGGAGGCCCTTCTTGTTGGTCTGCGCCGCGCGCACACCCACCGCCATGGTGAGGCTGGAGAGGATGAGCACGCAGGTGTTCACGCCACCCAGGATGGTGTCGAGGTAGTTCGCCGCGTAGGAGAAGACCTCGGGGTTCTTGAAGCGCAGGATGGCGTACATCACGAACAGCGCGCCGAAGAACAGCACTTCGGTGGCGAGGAACACCCACATGCCCAGCTTGCCCGACTCGAACTGCTGGAGCGGAGTGTCGAAGTGGTGGGCGAGGAAGGGGTACTTCCCGTGATCGCCGTGACCGTGGTCTCCGTGACCGTGGTCATGGCCGTGTGATTCGGCGTGGGAGGCGGAGTGCGACACGATCAGTGGCCCTTTCCGTGATGAGCCGCTGCGACATGCGCCTCGGCGTCGACGACATAACCCTGCTTCTTCTCATCCCAGCTGACGGCGCTGAAGTCGTAGCAGTCGCCCACGCGCGGCGTGGTGGCGAAGTTGTCATGCGGCGGCGGCGAGGTGCACTGCCACTCGAGGCTCGCTCCGCCCCACGGATTGGCGGGAGCCTTCTTGCCAGCGAACAGCGAGTGAATGAGGTAGATCGCCGTGATCAGGAAGCCGAGGCCCATGATGTAGGAGCCGCCGGTGGAGATGTGGTGGTAGATCTGGAACTCGGGCTGGTAGAGGTAGTACCGGCGCGGCATGCCCTGCGAACCCAGCATGAACTGGGTGAAGAAGGTCATGTTGAAGCCGATGAACACGAGCGCGCAGGCGATCTTGCCCCAGGTCTCGTTGAACATCACGCCGAACATCTTGGGCCACCAGTGGTGCAGGCCGCCGATCATGGCGATCAGCGCCGAACCCATCATCACGTAGTGGAAGTGGGCGACCACGAAGTAGGTGTCGTGCAGGTGGATGTCGGTGGAGAGCACGGCGAGCGGGATGCCCGTGAGTCCGCCGATCGTGAACAGGAAGATGAACGCCAGGCCGTACCACATGGCCGTGTTGAGCGAGATCGATCCCTTGTAGAGGGTGGCGAGCCAGTTGAACACCTTGACCGCCGAGGGGATGGCCACCGAGAAGGTGATGGCCGAGAAGAGCACGTTCATGAGCGGCGACTGACCGCTGGTGAACATGTGGTGGCCCCACACCAGGAAACTGAAGATGGCGATGGCGATCGAGCTGAAGGCGATGAAGCGGAAGCCGAAGATGTGGCGGTGGCTGTGCACCGCGATGATCTCGCTGATGATGCCCATGCCCGGCAGGATCATGATGTAGACGGCCGGGTGCGAGTAGAACCAGAAGAAGTGCTGGAAGAGCACCGGGTCGCCGCCCATGGCGGGATCGAAGATGCCGATGTTGAAGGCGCGCTCGATGACGAGCATGGCCACGGTGATGCCGAGCACGGGGGTCGCCAGCACCTGGATGACGGCCGTCGCGTAGAGCGCCCACAGGAAGAGCGGCATGCGGAACCAGGTCATGCCCGGCGGACGCAGCTTGTGGATCGTGACGATGAAGTTGACGCCGGTGAAGATCGACGAGAAGCCGAGGATGAACACACCCACGAGCACGGGGATGGTGCCGCCCGCGCCGAACTGCGACGAATACGGGGTGTAGAAGGTCCAGCCGGTGTCGAAGCCACCCGCGAGCAGCGAGTACACCGCGCACGCCGCGCCGAGCACCCAGAGGTAGAAGCTGAACAGGTTGAGGCGCGGGAACGCGACGTCCTTGGCGCCCAGCATGATCGGCAGCACGAAGTTGCCGAGCGCGCCGGGGATGCTGGGGATGATCACCAGGAACACCATGATCGCCCCGTGCAGGGTGAACGCCTTGTTGTACTCGTCGGCGGTCATCCAGCTCACCTCGCCCGGCCAGAGGAGCTTGGTGCGCACCAGCAGCGCCATCACGCCGCCGACGAAGAACGACACCAGCACGGCGACGAGGTACATCACGCCGATGCGCTTGTGGTCGAGGGTCAGGAGCCAGGAAAGGAGGCCGCGGCGGAAGGTCAGGTAGTTGCCTGGGACTTCGTCGTGGATCGGGCGTGTGTCGAGGGTCGTCATGGCGTCGCTCGGTGTGGGGTCAGTGGGTGTCTTGCGTCCGCGTCACTTCTTGCCGACGAAATTGCCCTTGGCGTCGAACTCGTCGAGGTGGCGCATCATGCCGATGAGGGCGTCGATGGCCTTGTCGTTGAGCTGGCCGCGGAAGGTGGGCATCGCGGGGCCGTAGCCCTCGACGATGTGGTCGTTGGGGTTGAGGATCGAGGCGCGCAGGTAGCTCTCGGGGTTCTCGTACTTCTTGCCCTGGCCGATCAGCTCGCTGATCGACTTGCCATCGACCTTGTGGGTGCTGGTGGCCGAGGCGGTGCGCTCCCAGATGTTGCCCGAGCCGTCGTAGTTGCCCCACGAGGGGCCCGTGCCCGCCTTGCCGTCGAGCGTGTGGCAGCCCGCGCAGCGCGCGAACAGCTTGGGACCGGCCTTCGAGTACAGCTCCTCGGCGGGGATCTTGTCGAGCCAGCGCCCCTGCTCCACGACCCACTCGTTGAAGTCCATCTCGTTGAGCACGTACACCTTGCGGTTCATGTTCGAGTGGCCGACGCCGCAGAACTCGGTGCAGAAGAGGTGGTGGAACTTGTCCTCGCCCTTCTCGTTCTGGCCGGTGGGGTTGTCGGCCTGGAACCACATGGTCGTGTAGCGGCCGGGCACCACGTCCTGCTTCACGCGGAAGTCGCGGATGTAGAGCGAGTGCAGCACATCCTCGCTGCGCATGACCAGCTTGACCGGCTTGCCCGCGGGGACGTAGAGATCCTCACTGGTGGCGCCATTGGGGTACTTGAACACCCAGCCGTAGCGGAGCGCGGTCACATCGATCTGGTAGGCGTTCGCGGGCACGGTCTTCATGCTCACGAAACCGCGGAAGCCGATGAAGAAGATCACCACCACGATGAGCGTGGGGATGATGGTCCAGCCGAGCTCGAGCACGGTGTTGTGGCTCGGGCCGCGCGCGTAGACCTCGCGCCCCTTCTGGCGGTACTTCCAGACGAAGTAGAACATGAGTCCCACCACGAGGAAGAAGAAGAAGTAGTTGATGTAGTTGATGAAGTTGAAGACCCAGTCGTTCGTCTCGGCGAAGGTCGACGCACCCTCGGGGAGCCAGAAGGTCTTCGGCGTCGGTCCTTCACCCGCGGCAAGCGCGGGGTCGGTGCTCGACTGCATCAGGACGGTGGTCATGAGGTTGGTCACGAGGTGGGTCACGTTCAATCGCCTCTTCAATTCGCGGCGGCGGCGTTGGCGACCGTCGCGCTCTGCTTCTTCTTCCTGACTTCGGCGTACCAGAAGGCACCGAGCCCGCCCGCGAGGACGAGGATGGTGACCGCGCCGCCGATCGACATGACGCGACGCGCCTGCAGCACGTAGCCGCGCGCGTTGGCGTCGTAGATGTGGCACCAGAGGATGAACCGGTCGAGGGTGGTTCCGATCCGCCCCTGCGACGCCTCGAGGAGGCCCATGCGCAGGTCGGTCGGCTCGAACTTGGTTCCGTACATGTAGCGGCTGATGCGTCCCTCGGGCGTGACCAGCATGATCACGGCCGCGTGGGCGTAGTCGCCGTTGTCCTGGCGGCGGAAGGTGAACCCGACCGCGTCGGCGACGGACTTGGACATGATCTCGCTGCCCACCAGGAAGTGCACGCCCTGCCCGGCGCCGGGGCGCTCGAACTCGGCGAGATAGCTCTCCTTCTTGGCCTTGGCGAGCTCCGGGGTCTCGGTGGGATCGACCGAGACCGACACCACCTCGAACTCCTTGCCCGGCATCCAGTCCACGCCCTTGAGGCCGTCGAAGGCGCCGTTGAGCACGAGGTTGCACAGCATCGGGCACTTGTTGTAGCCGAGCTGCAGCAGCACCGGCCGCTCACCCTTGAAGTAGTCGCGCAGCGTCACCTGCCGGCCAGCGTCGTCGGTGAAGCGGGTGTCGAGCGGCAGCGGCTCGTTGAGGTGCTCGATGACATCGATGCCCTTGAGCTCCTCGGGTACGCCGAGGTTGAGCTGCGCCCGTGCCGCACCCGCAACGCACAGCGCCGCCGCGACTGCGGCGAGCGGAGCGAGGATGGCGTGGCGGAGACGGTGCATTGCTTCAGGGGATGGTCGCGGACGGCTTCGCTGCTCGGAGTGGGATGGGATGCATCGCATCCGATCGTTGTAGGCTCACTTGCCCTGCGCCGACATGATTTCCTTGGCGCGCTCGATGGGAATGCGCACGCGGTCGACCTTCTTCTCGTCGACCTCCTCGGCGTAGGTCCCGTATTGCGCGAGCAGCTCCTTCTGCTGCGAGCGCAACTCGGTGGACAGCACGGGGCGCTTGTCGATCACGCGCTCCTCCTCGAAGTTGCGCTCGACGCCGAAGTACAGCACCGACACCGCGAGGCAGAACGACACGAAGATGATGATGCCGACGAACGAGTAGAACCAGGTCGCCCCCATCTCGGGGTCGTCCAGCTGCTGCGTGGTGGGTGCTTCGGAACTCATGGTGCGGTGTCCTTCGTGATCACATGTTCTCGAAGCGCATGCTCTCGCCAAGACGCGGGTCCTTGGCGGGGACGAGCGCGATGCGGGAGAGCGTGCCGATGGTGCCGGCGGCGACCGCGCCGATCACGCCGGCCAGGAGGAGGAAGTTGACGGGGTTGGCGAAGTGCGTCGGGGTGTCGGCGTACTTGTCGGCGAGCTGCGAGTACTTCTCGAACGACGCGAGGTCGTGCGGGATCTCGGGCATCACCAGCCAGTAGAGATCGACGTAGTGGAAGCAGAGCATCCACACCGCGCCGAGCGCGAGGGTGAGCGGCGCGCGCTTCACCCACTTGGAGATGAGCGCGACGAACGGGATCACGAAGTGGCCGAAGAGCAGCGCCCAGCTGAGGTCGGCCCAGCCACCCACCTGGCGGGCGAGGAACCAGCCCGTCTCCTCGGGGATGTTGGCGTACCAGATGAGCATGTACTGGCTGAAGCCGATGTAGGCCCAGAACACGATGCCGAAGGCCCAGAGCAACTTGCCCATGTCCTGGAAGTGCTCGCGGGTGACGATGCCCTTGAGCGCACCGAGGTGGGTGAGGCGCACGGTGATCAGGATCATGCCTGCGAAGCCCGCGAGGGCGCAGCCGCAGAAGAAGTACACGCCGAACATGGTGGAGAACCACGCGGGCGAGAGCGACATGATCCAGTCGAACGCGGCGAAGGTGACGGTGAGGCCGAAGAGGATCGCGGCAGGACCGGCCCACTTCTGCATGCGGGCGCTGATCGCGCGGTCACCCGACGCATCCTGGCGAACGCTGTTGGACAGGAAGAAGGTGCCGAGCAGCGCCCACACTCCGAAGTACACGGCGGCGCGGATCCAGAAGAAGGTGGCGTTGAGGAACGGCTCCTTCGCGTGGACGATGTGGTACTCGGCCTCGTTGTTGGCCTTGAGCGTCTCCATGTCGGCCCACACCCACAGGGTGCTGCCCTTGCCCATGAACCAGAGCACGGCGAAGGGCACGAACAGGATCCAGATCCAGCGCAGGTTGGCGGCGAGCGCCTCGGCCGGGCGGCGGACCGCCACCGACCAACCCGCGCGCGTCAGGTGCTGGATGAAGGTGAAGAAGAGGCCGCCGAGGCACATCGAGAGCCCGAACAGGAACGCGACGAGATAGGCGCGCCAGAAGTGGTGCGCGTCGGTGCCGAAGGCGCCCGTGTAGCCGATGGCGGCGCCGCCACCGAGGCCGACCACGGCCACGGCGATGGCGAGCTTGCGGTGGTTGAGCGCCACCGCGGGGAGCGCGATGTTGGCGGGGGCGAGGGCGGCGTGCTGACCGCCGGCATGGTGGGTGTCGGCATGAGCCATCACTTCACCTCCTTCTTGAGGTTGTCGCGGATCTCCGGCGGAACATCCTGCATCGAGGCGTTCTGCGAGAGTTGCAGCGCCTTGACATAGGCCGCGATCGCCCAGCGGTCGGCGAGGTCGATCTGGGTTCCGTAGCCCGCCATGTTGCGGATGCCGTTGGTGGCGATGTGGTAGAGCTGGCCGAGCGGGTGCTCGCGCACCAGCGGATCATGCATGCTCTTGGCCTGCACCCAGCTGGTGCCGTTCGCGGGGCCCTCGCTGGAGCTCATGAGCTCCATGGCCCGCTTGTTCACGGACCCATCGCCGTAACCGGCGTAGCCGTGGCACACGCTGCAGTAGATGTTGTAGCGCTGCTGGCCGCGGTCGAGCAGTTCCTTCGACATCGTCATGCCCGCGGGGAGCGTGTCGGCCCACTTGCCGCCGGCGACGCCGTCGTAGAGGTGGGTGTCGATCATCGTCTCGCCGCGCGCGACGGTGCCGAGCACCGCGGGGCGCTGCGAGCGCCCGTCGGCGAACAGCGGGTTCTCCGCCTGCGTCTTGAACTTCGGCTGGAAGTCCATGTCGAAGAAGATGTGCACGGCCCGGTTCGGGTCGGGCGTCGCGCGCACGCGCGCGATGACGAACGGGGGCACGGTCAGCGCGAGCGCTGCGAGCACGCCCGAGTAGAGCATCCAGCGGGGAGCCTTCGGAATCA
>CAIOCH010000026.1 GCA_903856525.1 uncultured bacterium
CATCGACCTCGACGGGCTCGGGCGGGGTGTCGAAGTCGCGCATCGAGGCGCGCGCGTATGCGGCCGCGGCCTCCTCGGCGTCGGCGCGGGCCTCGGCATCCGCCTCTTCCTGCTCGCGGATCTCCTCGGGCGTCAGGTCGGGGGTTGCCCCGTCGTTTACATCCCCGTCGTTTCCATCCCCGTCATCGGCGGCCTGCTCCGCGGCCAGTTCGTCGGCGTCGGCGAAGCCAAACCCGACTCCCGGATCATCGGGGAACTCCACGGGGGAAGCCCTCTCGGCGTCATCGCGCGAATCGTCCGCCCCGTGCCCGCGGGGGGCGAGCGCGGCGTGATCCGTCATGTCGCCATGACCTCCACCGTTCGACTCGCCATGCACTTCGTCCGTCACTTCTTGGTTGTCATGCTCCATGCGCAAACACTTCTCTCTGGCAATCGCCAGGTTGTGAAGCGGTCGGCGGGCTGGGCCCTGCACGGGGACGCATGCATCGGGCTGGGAGGGGCCGTTCCGCGAAGCGGTCTGGCCTACAGGGCGAGTGCGCCGCCGAGACGATCGGGGCGCGTTTGCTCGCCTCGCGGGGCCGCTGCACTCGTGTTCGCTTCGGTGATCCGACGCCCTGGGGCGGGGGATGCCACCCGAAGGCGGCCGATGCGATTCGTGCGCAGCGGCGCACGCGATGTTCCGTTCGACCACGCATCGCGCAATCGCGCGGCTGTCGTGGTCGCCCAGCCGTCTGGGACGGTCTTGCGCGTCGCGATCTCTCGCGGTCCGCAGCGACCTTCGTCCCGCAGGGGAGCGCGGTGCGCTCTCGCCTGACGGCTTCAAGTTCCGTGATGTGGATCCGTCTTCGCGTTACTCGGCGATCCAGCCGCCGAACGAATCGGGATCGATTTTCCGTAGTTCGTCGCGGAGGGTGTTGAGCACCTGCCGCTCGGAATCGAACGAACCAACCCGGCGGGCCAGCTGTTCGCAGTGTTCGATGTCCACCGACCGGATGACCCGCTTGATGAGCGGGATCTGGCTCGGGACAAGCGACAGTGTACGCAGTCCGAGTCCGATCAGCAACATGGTGTAGATCGCCTCTCCGGCGATCTCACCGCAGAGGGAAACGTCGATTCCCGCCCTTCTGCCCGATCGGATGACCTGCTTGACGAGATACAGGACCGCCGGGGAGGCGCCCGTGTAGAGGTTCGCGACCCGCTCGTTGCCACGGTCGACGGCCAGGGTGTACTGGATGAGGTCGTTGGTGCCGATCGAGAAGAACGCGCACTCGTCGGCGAACGCGCGCGACAGGAGCGCCGCGCTCGGGACCTCGATCATGATGCCGATCTGGATGCCGCGGTCGAAGGGGATGCCTTCCTCGTCGAGCTCCTCGCACACATCGTTGAGGATCATCTTGGCCTGGCGGAGCTCCATGAGCGTCGACACCAGCGGGAACATGACCTTCATGGGCCCGTACGCCGAGGCGCGCAGGATGGCACGCAGCTGCGTCTTGAACAGCTCGCGGTTCTGCAGGCAGTAGCGGATGGAGCGCAGGCCCAGGAACGGGTTGCGCTCGGGCTCGTGGGCGCGCTGCTGCGTGTACTTGTCGGCGCCGAGGTCGAGCGTGCGGATGGTGCACGGACGGCCCGCGAGCAGCTCGAGCGTGCGGCGGTAGGCGCGGAACTGCTCGTCCTCGCTCGGCTCGTGGTCGTTGGTGAGGTAGAGGAACTCGGTGCGGTAGAGCCCGACGCCGTCGCCACCGTTGGCGAGCACGCTCTCCACCTCGTGCGGGAACTCGATGTTGCCGAGCAGTTGGATGCGCGTGCCGCAGGTGGTGACCGCCTCGAGGGGGGCCGTCTCGCGGAGGACCTTCCGATACGCGCTGAAACGCTCCTGCTGGGTGCGGTACTCCTGCAGCGTGCGCTCATCCGGGCGGATCACCACCACGCCCGTATCGCCATCGACGATCACCAGGTCGCCGTCCTCGGCCCGCTCCATGATGCGCTGGCAGCCGACGACGCAGGGGATCTCGACCGCGCGGGCCACGATCGAGGTGTGGCTGGTGCGGCCGCCGAGATCGGTGGCGATGCCGAGGACCTTGCTGCGGTCCATGCCCGCGGTCTGCGACGGGGTGAGCTCGTGGGCGACCACGATCACGCTCTCCGAGAGCTTCGAGAGCCG
>CAIOCH010000027.1 GCA_903856525.1 uncultured bacterium
GATCCAACTCGGGGCCTCTCAATCAAGGAGGATTGCCATGGCTCGCATCAATACGAACGTCCCGTCGCTCATCGCGCAGAACAACCTCAACCGCTCGAACACCGACCTGTCCACCCGCCTCCAGCGCCTCGCGACCGGCCTGCGGATCAACCGTGGTGCCGATGATCCCGCGGGCCTGATCGTCAGCGAGCGCCTGCGCTCCGAGATCAAGGGCATCGGCCAGGCGATCGACAACAGCGAGCGCGCGAGCTCGGTCATCGCCACCACCGAGGGCTACCTCGCCGAGGTGGCGGACCTGCTCAACTCGATCAAGAGCCTGGTGGTGAACAGCGCCAACACCGGCGGCATCAGCCAGGAGGAGATCGAGGCGAACCAGCTCGAGATCGACAGCGCCATCGAGTCGATCACCCGCATCTCCAATACCGCGAGCTTCGCGGGGCTGCAGCTGCTCAACGGGTCGCTCGAGTACGTGACCAGCGGCATCAACGCCAACAACATCGCGGGCGTCGACATCCACGGAGTCCAGTTCGGGACCAATTCGTCGGTGGCGGTGTCGGTCGAGGTCACGCAGTCGGCGCAGACCGGGCAACTCTTCCTCTCGGCTGCCACGGGCACCCTCGCGTCGGGCGTCACGCTCGAGGTGGCGGGCAAGCTCGGTGTGCAGACGCTCAGCTTCGTCTCGGGCACGGCGCTCTCGGCCGTCATCGCCGCAGTGAACACCCTCCGCGACACCACGGGCGTTTCGGCCTCGCTGCGCAACGGCGCCAGCCAGCTGTCCGGCCTCCACTTCAACTCCATCGGCTATGGCAGCGACGCGTTCGTGTCGGTCCGACGGCTCGGCCAGGGCGGTGCGTTCTTCCAGACCTACACCGCGCCCGGCGGCACCGCCACCCAGCGCGACGTGGGCCGCGACGTGAGCGCCATCATCAACGGCGCGCTCGCCACGGGCAACGGTACCAACGTGTCGCTCAACAATCCCGCGCTGTCGCTGGACATCGACCTGAGCACCGCGTTCGCCACCTCGGTCACGGGCACGCCCACCGCCTTCAACATCACGGGTGGCGGCGCGACCTTCCAGCTCGGACCGTCGATCACCACCACGCAGCAGATCGGCCTCGGCATCAAGTCGGTGGCGGCAAGCCGCATCGGCGGCACCACCATCGACGACGGCCGCTTCTTCCTCGACAGCCTCAAGAGCGGCCAGACGAACTCGCTCCTCCTCGGCCGGACCGCCGAGGCGAGCCAGGTGCTCGACACCGCCATCACCGAGGTGTCGGTGCTGCGCGGGCGGCTGGGCGCCTTCGAGCGCAACACGCTGCAGACCAACTCGCGCAGCCTGCAGATCGGCCTCGAGAACATCACCTCGAGCGAGTCGAAGATCCGCGACACCGACTTCGCCGCCGAGACGGCCGCGATGACCCGGGCGCAGATCCTCCAGCAGGCCGGCACCTCGGTGCTCGCCACCGCCAACTCCAGCTCGCAGAATGTGCTGCGACTGCTGCAGTGACGCGCTGACAGGTCCCGCACAACCGCGACAGATCCACCGACGACCCCGCGAAACGCGGGGTCGTCGCCATTTTTCCTGCACCGAACGCCGCATGGTCCGCGGAATCGGGGCGGTAACCCGTCCGCGGGACCGCGCTGGCCCGCGGGCGTCGGCAGAAACGGCGGGCGTTTTCCCCATCCGCGCCGACTTGGCCCGATTCGGGCGCGAAATGCCCGCTGTGCGTGAAGTCGGCCTGTTGCTCCTCCGATCTCAAACGCGTCGGGAACCTCAGTCCCGGCAAGTACGGGTGCAGGACGCGCCTTCAACACCGTTCGGAACCTGCTGGAGGACCCGGCAGGCAACCGAGGCAGACCACCGCATACGCGGAGGGCGCGAACGCCCCAAGGCGGGGGCGGTCGAACAGAACCCGCCGGAGTCCCGGCACATCACGGAGGACAGTCAGTCATGAGTCGTATCAATCAGAACATCCCGTCGCTCATCGCCCAGCGCGTGCTGGGCAACCAGAACAAGGGCCTTGCAACCAACCTGCAGCGCCTCTCGACCGGTCTCCGCATCAACCGCGGCGCCGATGATCCGGCAGGCCTGATCGCGTCGGAGAACCTCCGCGCCGAGAAGTCCGCCATCAACAGCGCGATCACCAACTCGCAGCGCGCCGAGCAGGTCATGAACGTCGCCGAGGGCGGCCTTCAGGAAGTCTCGAACA
>CAIOCH010000028.1 GCA_903856525.1 uncultured bacterium
GACCGCAAGGGCGTGCTTCGTGCCGTGGGTCTGCGGCCCGAGCGCGTGGCCGATGTGGTCAAGAAGCTCGCCAAGGAGCCCGTGCCCGGCAGTGATGACGCGAAGGAAAAGCCCCGCGAGTCGCCCAAGCTCGCGAAGCCAAAGAAGGAGAGCGACGGCACGTCCCCTGATGCGAAGGACGCGGCGCGCGCCGACCGCCTGCCCGCGGCGCTCCTCGAGGGCAATGTCGCCCGCCGCAGCGCGCTTCAGAAGTTCGACCTCTGCCCGCAGGCGCCCGAACTCACCTGGGCCACGCAGTGGATGAACACCGAGGCCACCATGGGCGAGGCGCGCACGCTCGCCGAGCTCAAGGGCAAGGTGGTGGTGCTCGACTTCTGGGCCACCTGGTGCGGTCCCTGCCTGGCGGCAGTGCCCAAGGCCAACGACCTTCTCAAGAAGTACCAGGACCAGGGCCTCGTCATCATCGGCGTCTGCCGGCCAGACGGCGGCGAGAAGATGGCGGGACTCGTCAAGTCGAAGTCGATCGCCTACCCCGTGTGCATCGACTCGAAGAACGAGATCAACGGCGCGTATGTGGTCGACAGCTATCCCGACTACTACCTGATCGACCGCCAGGGCCGCGTGCGCGGCGCCGATGTGTCGAGCGACGGCCTCGAGGCCGCGATCAAGCAGCTGCTTGCGGAGAAGTGAGCCTACGCCGCCGTGCCGGCCACGCCGTCGCGGGTCACGTAGAAGAGCTCGCTCGTGATCGGATACGGCAGCCGGCGGTAGTCCTCGTCGATGCGCTGCTTGAGACGTCCGACGAAGTCGTTCGGCCCCACGCTCATGGCGATGAAGGTGTCGCGCGCGGGCGTGGCCACGTAGAAGTCGCCCTTGAGCTCCTTGGCGAGCCGGCCGTGCAACGTTGAGAGCAGCAGGCGCGCGGCGTCGTAGCCGTCCTGGCGCGCGACGATGGCGGCGCGGCCACCATCATGCGAGTCGATCAGCCGCACCTCGAGGTCGGGCGCGTAGCGCGAGAGGTTCTCGCGCGAGATCGCGTCGAGGTCGTCGGGCTGCAGTCCCCAGCGCAGCATCTGCTCGGTGGTGATCGACACCGTGAGTTGCGGCAGATCGATCACGAACACGATCACGGTGCCGTTCACGAACGGCACGTGCGCGACCTGCTCGCGGTCGAGCTGCTCGAAGATCGACTCCGGTTGGATGCGCGGCATGATGCGCGCGCGCGCCACCGAGAACGGCAGCGGATGCGAGGAGATCTGGTCGCCCTCGAACAGCCGCTCGAGGTAGTTCTCCACGATCTCGTGCGCGTTGCGCGGATCGCGCAGCACCATGCGGTAGAGGTTCTCGAGCCCGAGGTGGCGGCCGTCCACCAGGATCTGGAGCGGGCCCGCGACCGCCGACGGACGGTCGGGGTACTGGCGGCGGAGGAGCTCCGCGACATGCTGGACGAAGGCATCTGGCTCGAGGGGAAGCGGTTCCATGGCGGGCTCGCAATCAGGCTCGGGAAGGCACTGCGCGGGGGCGACCCTCACCCCCTCCACCCCACGACTTCGGCACCTGCAACGGGCGGCTTTGTCGAACCCGCGAAAGTTGTCGAGAATCGCGGACCTTGCGCGCCCGAGCGGGGCCGCACGGGGGCAATCCGCCGACCTGCGCGCGCGGAGTCCGCGCTTTTTGCGCCCATGCACGGGCGTTGGGATTTCCGCCAGTCGACGGAGCCGAGCCGTCGAGGCCGTACACTGCGCGCTCATGCCTCCGCAGAGCACGCCGTCCTCCCCCGCGGTCTCGAGCCCCGACCGCACCAGCACCCGTCTCGGCCAGTGGTTCGACGCCGCTCCCGGCGCCCACCGGCCCCTGCTCGTGATCGCCGGACCCTGCGTGCTCGAGGACGATGCGACCAACCGCGAGATCGGCGACACCGTGGCCGGCATCTGCGCCGACCTCGGTCTGCCCTACGTGTTCAAGGCGAGCTTCGACAAGGCCAACCGCTCGAGCATCCATAGTCCGCGCGGGCCGGGGCTCGAGAAGGGCCTCGACATGCTCGCCGCCATGCGCGATCGCCTTGGTGTGCCCGCCACCACCGACATCCATGCACCCGAGCAGGCGGAGCGCGCCGCGCGCGCCGTCGACATCCTGCAGATCCCGGCGTTCCTCTGCAGGCAGACCGACCTGCTCGCGGCGGCCGCGGCCACGGGGCGCGCGGTCAATGTCAAGAAGGGCCAGTTCATGTCGCCCGCCGAGATGCGCAACGTGATCGAGAAGCTGCGCGAGGGTGGCGCCCGCCACGCGATGCTCACCGAGCGCGGCACCTTCTTCGGCTTCCACCGGCTGGTGACCGATTTCATCGGTGTGGGCGACATGATCGACCTCGGGCGCGAGTACGGCGTGCCCACCTGCTACGACGCCACGCACTCGATGCAGCTGCCGGGGGGCGACAAGACCTCGACGGGCGGCCGCCCCGACCGCTGCGCGCAGCTGGCGCGGGCCGCGGTGGCCGTGGGCGTCGATGCCATCTTCCTCGAGTGCCACCCCGATCCGAGGCGCTCAGGATCCGATGCCGCCACCATCCAGCCGTTGTCGGCGGTGCGGGGCATCCTGGAGAGCCTCGTGCGCGTGCGCCAGGCGTGTGCCGCCGCCGCGTGCCCGTGACCATCCGATCACCGCGCACTCCCCGTCGATTCAGCCGACTGCCCCGCCTACCATCACGACCTACCCGAAGTACCTGCGATGGAACGGACCTGCGACTGCTGCCCAAACCCCGCCGTCGTGCATGAGACCCTCGTGCACAACGGCGTGAAGACCGAAGTGCACCTCTGCGCCGAGCACGCAGCCGAGCGCGGCTACATCCTGCCCACGGCCACGGGTCCCTCGCTCATCGCGACCAAGCTGGTGGAAAAGGCCTCCGCCACCGCTGCCCGGGCCGTCAAGACCTGTCCCAACTGCGGCATGACCATGCAGTCGCTGCGCGAGTCGGGTCTCGTGGGCTGCGCCACCTGCTACCGCCACTTCGAGGAGGAGCTGGGCACGCTCATCGAGCGCACCCAGGATGGAGCCACGGCGCACGTCGGCCGCCATCCCTCGCAGGTGTCGAGCCTGATCGACCGCGCGGCTGCGCGCAACCGCATCTCGCGCGAACTGCGCGAAGCGGTGTCGCGCGAGGAGTACGAGCGCGCCGCACGGCTGCGCGACGAACTGCTGGCGCTGGGCACTTCCGACACGAGCGGCGAGACCGCGATGGGCGAGGTGCGTCCATGAGCTCGCAGCCGACCCCGCTCGCCGACGCCGCCATGGCGCCCCTGGGCGACTGTGTCCTCTCGAGCCGGGTGCGCCTCGCGCGCAACCTCGTGGGATTCGCCTTCGTCAATCGCTCCAGCCCCGAGCAGTTGGCCGACATCGTGCACCGCGTGCAGTCGGTGCGGCTGGGCGGTCCGTTCGAGGGCGGCGCCCGATGGGTGAATGTCCAGGGCACGTCTCCCGCCGACCGCCTGCTGCTCTTCGAGCGCAACCTGATCTCGCGGCCGTTCGTCGAGGCCACGCACCCGCGCTGCGCGGCCATCAGCGCCGACGAGTCGACGAGCGTGATGGTGAACGAGGAGGACCACCTGCGCCTGCAGATGCTCGCACCGGGCATGCAGCTGCGCGAGTTGTCGGACCGCATGTTCGCCTTCGACGGCGCTGTGGAGCGCTCGCTGGAGTACGCGTTCCATCCACGCTTCGGCTACCTGACCGCCTGCACCACCAACGTCGGCACGGGCATCCGCGTGAGCGCCATGCTGCACCTGCCCGCGCTGTCGATGGTGCAGGAACTGGAGCGCGTGCAGCGTGCCGCCAAGGAGCTGCACCTCGCCATCCGCGGATTCCACGGCGAGGGCACCGACGCGCTCGGCGACTTCTACCAGGTGTCGAACCAGAAGACGCTCGGCCGCAGCGAACGCGACATCGTGGAGGAGTTCGCGGGCTCGATCGTGCCGCAGTTCGTCGAGTACGAGCGCGCCGCGCGGCGGGTCCTGCTCGAGCGCGATGCTGCGGCGCTCGACGACCGCGTGCACCGTGCCCTCGGCATCCTGCGCTCCTGCCGCCTGCTCTCGCTCGAGGAGGCCATCAAGTTCCTCGCCCGCGTGCGCCTGGGCGTGGCGCTCGGGCGCATCGACCACATCCCGATCGCGCTCGTGAACCGGCTGCTCCTCGAGGTGCAGCCCGCGCACCTCGCCCGCGCCACCGGCACGTCGATCGGCAACGGCCGCGATGATCGCGCCCCGCGTGCGGAACTCGTCCGCAACTCGCTGCGGTGAGGCGTCGCGCTCCCCGCGGCGTCGAGTCGGCGACACGCTCCCCCGCCGGGCTCACCTCATGCGCAGGAAGTTCGCAAGCAGGCGCGGACCCTCGACGGTGAGGAAACTCTCGGGGTGAAACTGCACGCCCTCGAGCGGATACGCGCCCGCGGGGGCCTTCCAGCGCAGGCCCATGATCTCGCCGCGGGCGGTCCACGCCGAGAC
>CAIOCH010000029.1 GCA_903856525.1 uncultured bacterium
ACGATCTCGGCGAGCGGCAGATCGAGCACGCCTCGGTCGTACGTCGCAGCCACGTCGGCCTCGGCACGCTGCGCGGCGGCGCAGGCATCGAGCGCCTTGCGCACGCGCGCGAGCCGCTGCGCGTGATCGGGCGCGAGCGCCGACTCCACGAGCGACACTGCGCCGGCGGGCGCGAGCGATAGTCCGCGCGCAGCCTTGGCGAGGGCCGTGAGGCCATGGGCCGTGCGTGGAGGTGCCACGCCGACCATGCCGGCGATCTCCGCGCCCGTTGCGTCGGCCGACGACAGCAGGGCGGCCGCATCGGTCGCCGTGCGCGCGAGCATGTGCGCGTCCTCGGGCGAGATCGGCGCCGACGGCGTGCAGTCGCCGAGCAGGTCGGACGCTCCCGCGGGCAGTTCGTCGGTGGCGCCGGCAAGCGCCGCGACCGCGTCGAGGCGCCTCTCGAGATCGACCGCCGAGGCCGCGGCGGGAAGCACACCATCGAGCGGCTGCTCGAGCGCCCGCGACTCCGCGTCGCCGAGCTCGATCGCCCGCTGCACCGCGCCGTGCACCGACATGCCCGCGCCACGCGCTCCGTGCAGGGCCGAGCAGGCGGCCCGCAGCCGCGCGCGCGGGCGGTCGACTCCCGCGGCCATGTCGTCGAACTGCCGCGCCCCCGGTGCCGCCCGCGCCTCAAGCTCGTCGAGCACCTGCTTGATCTGCGCCACGAAGTTGGGTTTGCTCGCGTGATCCGCATGCAGGTCGAGCGCGAACGCCGACAGGCCCACCTTGCGCAGCCGCTCGCTCACCACCTCGAGCGCGGCGCCCTTCTCGGCGATGAAGAGGACGCGCTTGCCCTGCGCGAGGCACTCGCACAGGAGGTTGGTGATGGTCTGGCTCTTGCCTGTCCCGGGCGGCCCCTGCAGGACGAAGGTCGCCCCTGCGGCGGCGGAGCAGATCGCCGCGATCTGCGACGAGTCGGCCGCCAGCGGCATGCGCGCCCGCGCGAACGGCGCGGCTGTGTCGACATCCTCCGGCGACACGAGCGCCGCCTTGCGCAGCGCATCGGTTGCGCCGCGGTCGAGCAGCGTGCGCACCACCGGGTGCTCCGCGAGCGGCTTGGCGCGCGCGCGCATCTCCTCGAAGATGGGGAGCTTCTTGAACGAGTAGTTGCCCAGCTTTGCCTGCGCCAGCACGCGCGCCCCCGGCACATCGGCCACCGCCTGGCGCACGCGCGCCAGCATGGACGGGACATCGATCCCGTGCTCATCCTCGGGGATCACGCCCGTCAGGCCCGCATCGAGTCCATGGGTGTTGCGCAGATACTCCACCAGCGCCACATTGGGGACCGTGTCCTCGGCCACGGGAACCACGCGGAATCCCTCGCTGCGCGACACGCGCTCCATGTCCACCGGCACGAGCAGCAGCGGGGCGAGCAGCGGCGCCGCGCGCGCCTCGACGCGGTACTCGAGGAACCCGATGGCCACGTAGAGCGAGCGTGCACCCGTCTCCTCGAGCGAGCTCCGGCCGTCGCGGTACGCCTTGGTCGCGCGCTTGAACAGCTCCGCGTCCTCGAGGCCGGCGCGCATCCAGCCGCGGCCGATCTCCTCGGCCATCGCCGACTCGTCGAGCGTGCGCACCGAACCGCGCGCGACGAGCTTCATGGTCTTCTCGTTCCACAGCACGTCCTCGAGCCGGGCCAGCGCGCCGTCACCCTCGAGCAGCAGCGGAATGCCCGTCTTGTCGCGGTCGTTGAGCAGCTTGTTGCGCAGGGTGAGGTCGAGCAGACGCTTCTTCCAGAGGTCGAGGCGCTGCTCGTGGGGCGCGAGCCTGGGCTTGGGCAGCGGCGGCAGTCCCGTTGGCTGCACCACCTTCCACGCGGTGGACTTGGGTGTCCGCCGCAGCGTGGGCTCCTTGCCACGGGACTCCTCGAGCCGCTCGGGCAGCGGGTGGTAGCCCGCGCGCCGCGCCGCGCGCACGTCGAGCACGCGCAGCGACTCGCTCGCATCGCGCAGGAACCGCTCGCCCGACGCGAGCGCCTCGCCGTACGACATGCGCGCGCCGCACGCGCCCGTGGCCTCGACGGCGCGGAACTGGCTGAGATCGATGCGGTTCACCAGCCGCGATGGCCCGTCGTGCACCGCATCGGCGAACGGCTCGTCGACCGTCGCGTAGCCCACCACGGCGTGGCCGTCGCCCATGGCGATCGCGGGCGCCAGTCCGCAGGCCTCGAGCATCGCCGCGAGCGCGACCGAGAGATCGAGGCAGTTCGCGGCACCGTCGGCGAGGGTGTCGGAGAGCGTGCGCACCTTCTGGCCCGCCTCCTCGAAACTTGGCTTGGCGGTGATGTAGGTGATGTTCCGACCGGCGATGGCCTCGTAGCACGCCTCGGCGATGCGCTGCGCCCGCTCCGCGCTCTGCGACAGGTAGCCGTCGAGCGCGCCGCTCTTCGTGCGCTGCTCGAGCCTCCGCGATGCATCGAGCAGGAGCTCGCGGATGGCGGGGGTGTTGGGCGTCACGAACGAGGCGAGCGACTCGCACGCGGTGCCGATGCCGCACCAGTGCGATGCGGGCACGACGGTGAGGCGGTGCCGCACCGTGGCGAGGGCGAGCCCCGCGTCGTCCACGAGCGACGCCACGAGATCGATCGGCTCGCGCTCGGTGGA